>JAZUBI010000057.1:0-7125 GCA_045638385.1 Eubacteriales bacterium | reverse complement strand
CTTGCTCCCGCCGTTTAACCCATTTAAAATCGACGATGCGGCGGGAGTAAACCCCCGCCCTACGAAGTGCCAAATTCGTAGCCGTGAATGAATTTTAAATCGTTTGAATAAATTCAAACTCCACGCTAAATTGCAATTTATGACATTCTACTATAAATATACCATAACAGACTCGCCGTTTCAACAACTTTTTTGTTAACATTAAGAAAAACTCGCCGTTTTGGCGAGTTTTTTTATATTCTTTCATCTATTGTTTTATCGCGTATTATAAATACGTCACAGCACCGACGAGCTTACCGTTTTGGATTATCGGCGAGCCCGACAGGTGTGTGGTCAATAAAGGACAACAAAATTTAATAGAAATTTTATGAAAATATTTATTTTAGGTTGACAATATCCTAAAATTTGTGTATAATAATATTGTAAATTCAAAAGGAGGTATTTAAAATGAATTTGAACACCAACCAAATCGTTTCGATTTCCGAAGCAAATCAGAATTTTTCCCGTGTGGCGCGAATGACCGACAAGCACGGCGAGCTTTATATTTTCAAGAATAACAAACCCAAATATAAGCTGGTGGATATTGAGCAAGACACCACGATAGAAATGAGCGATGATGAGAAGATCGACTTCGTAGCGGCACGTATCTTGAAGCTTTACCGCCCTGCCTTTGAGGAGCTTGCGAAATGATCAAATTCAGTCAGGAAAAAGTGCTTTTGTTGCACAAGCTTATCACAGAGGAAACGGGCGGTGACCCGAATGTAAGAGATGTTGCGCTTCTCAATAGCGCACTTGAATCGGCGTTTGCCACCTTTGACGGAAAAGAATTATATCCCACAAAGCAAGAAAAGGGAGCGCGGCTCGGCTTTGCGCTGATCTCCAATCATGCCTTTGTGGACGGAAACAAGAGAATCGGAATGTACGTTCTTCTCACGTTTTTGGAAACGAACGGTATCAAGCTCCGTCCCACCAACGCAGAGGTCGCGCGTGTCGGTCTCGCCGTCGCGGCAGGGGAGATGAAATATCAGGAACTGCTCGATTGGATTTTGGAGAATGAAATTTAAGAATGAAATTACCGCCGAGAGTGACCAAACGGTTACTCTCGGCGGTATCGTTATTTTATTTCCTGCTCTAAATTTGCGAATTCAGGAGTATCAAAAAACTCTATTAAAGTTATTCCGAATCCGTCGCAAAGCATCTTAATAGTAACAATACCGGGATTTTGGCTTTTACCATAAAGAATGTTTTTTATAGATGAAGGCGCAATCGCTGCTTCCATAGCCAACTTGTGAATCGACATATTTTTCTCACCGAGTAATTGTAAAATTCTGTTTTTTACAATTGTATAAGTGCCCATTTTTGTCTCCTTAAAAATTATTTAGTCTAATTATAGCCCAAAACTATTGACAAAGTGGGCTATATATGATACAATATAGGCTACAAATAGTCTTTGCAATTTTAAAAAAAATATAGGAGGACATCCAAAATGCAAAATTACAATGAACTCAAACGCAAGGCTGACAGCGGCGACACAATGGCACAGTTAAACTTGGCCCAAGCTTATTTTAACGGTGATGTTAGCGGGTCAACGGAACTAAGCAACGGAATGAAGTACATGGCTATGGCTGCGAGCAGCGGAAATTCAACCATACAGCACATGTATGCTTCTATGCTCAGTAATCTTTCAATGGATAACGAAGCTTTCATCTGGTATGAAAAAGCAGCAAAAAACAACAATCCTGACAGTCAAGCAAAGTTGTCTTTGTGTTATTTCACAGGCACCGGAACAAGTAAAAATGATCAATTAGCGCTTAAATGGGCTAAGAATGCTATGGACAACGGCGAGGAGAAGGAATCTGGCTTTATCCTCGGTGTCTTGTATCTTCAAGGAAAAGTTGTCAAAACCGATGCCGTACAGGCATATAGGATGTTTAAAAAATCAGCACTGTTAGGAAACGATGACGCATTTGATGCTATGGTCGATCTTGAAAAACATTTTCCCCAGTTAAAAAAATTGTAATCCTTCAGGCAACGGAGAAAAATATGAATTTTGCTGACTTACTAAATAAAGATTTTGAAATCAGAGATGGTAAATTTTATGAAAGAAACCTCGGATATACAGAATTTTATGTCCGTGAAGCCGCATGGATAAAGGGTGAATATAATATTTTCGGTGATTACAGTGCAGGAGATTATACCATAAAAACCGAACAGTGGAGCAATGCATGGTATATATACCGAGGATATTCCCAAGTTTGTCGTTTAGAACATAGAGGCGGTCATAATTGGAAAAAATACTAGTATGAGAATACAAGGATGTGTATATTATGAGTGCTATTTATAAAGGCTGGGGATTATTCTGCAGAACCCAGATAGGTGAATACGAAAACGGCTGTATTTATAAGGGTTGGGGATTCGGTAGAACCCAGATAGGTGAATACAAAAGCGGCTGTATTTATAAGGGTTGGGGATTCGGCAAAACCCAAATAGGTGAATACGAAAATGGCTGTATTTATAAGGGTTGGGGATTTAGCAGAGATCAAATCGGCGAATACGATGGAGATTCCTGTGGCGGCGGTGCCGCCGCCATGCTCTTATTATTCATTGATGATATTTAAAAGGCAAACAGAAAAGGCAATACCACCGTATGGTATTGCCTTTTTGTTACGCTGCCGCTTTAATCGGTGCGGCGCTTGCGTTGAGCATATTCTCAATGAAAATTCCATATCCCGTTGTGGGATCGTTTATCATAACGTGCGTCACCGCGCCGACGAGCTTGCCGTTCTGAATGATGGGCGAGCCTGACATTCCCTGTACTATGCCGCCCGTTTTGGAGATCAGTGCCTCGTCCTTCACCTTTATCACAAAGCATTTTGATCCGTTCGCTTCTCTGTTTATCGCTGAGATCTCAACGTTGTATTTCCCTTTTGCTCCGTTTGATAGCGTGCAAACGATCTGCGCCGTGCCTTCCCTTATCCCGTCGCGTGTGCCTATTGTTATACGCTCACCACACCCCTTAGGCAATGATGAGAACCGCCCAAAAATGCCGCACTCCGTATTACTCTCAAGCGATCCTATCTTCACCGTGTCAAAATAGCCTTTAAGCTCGCCGGGAGCTCCCGAAACTCCCTTTTTGACGGCGTTTACCGTTACGTTCATAACGTCGCCGCCCCGCATACATACAAGCTCGCCCGTCTCGCCGTCACATATGCCGTGACCGAGACCGCCGAAGCTGTAATCATCCGGCATTATATAGGTCACGGTTCCAATTCCCGCTCCGCTGTCCTTTACCCATATTCCGGTCTTATATCTGCACTCGGATGTCGAGTATATCGGTGTCAGTCTTACCGTCTTCTCGCTTCCGCCTCGCTTGTAGGTCAGTGTTATCTCGCGCCCCTGTGATGCTTCTACACTGCTTGTAAGCTCCTCTGCCCCCTTTATTGCCTTACCGTTTATCTTGATTATAACGTCCTTCGGTCTTATTCCCGCAACGTAGGCGGGGTTTTGAGTTTTTGAAATACCGTCAATATCTGAAAATCCCAAAACCACGACTCCCTCTGTCGAAAATTTTACACCGAACGGCATACCGCCGAGTATTACCTCTACACCCTCGTAGCTGCTATCGCTCCGCAGAGCCGAGACCGGCGTAGCGTAAAAGGAAGACATCGTGAAAACAAGCGCAAGGCTCATAGATATAAGGAACAGAATTCTCTTCTTTCCCGTTTTTATATGATCTTTGAACATCTCTTTACTTCCTTATTTTTTAAAATTGCGCCGCTTGCCGCGCAGTATTATTTTCGGTTTGAGGGCGCACTTTAATGTCAAGCAATAAATGAAATAGAGTTGACATTTTGTATTTTTGTGATAAAATTAGTATTGACGGAAATAGAATAAAAAAACGACAAGAAACTGAAAGGTATACTCCTTTTTATGAATATTCAGGACAATAATTCCATTTTTGAGATCTCGCGCTCCGACACGCTTCGCTTTCGCTCTATCGTTATCGATCTTATGAGCGAGGCGGCAAGCATCAAAAGCGACGATGCCGAATATGAGGGCATAGGTACTCTCAGCGAAAAGCAGATGCACGCCGCGATCAAGCGCTTCATCTGCCCCGACGTGAGCTGTCACGAGGTGCCGCTCGATTCGGGAGAGCGCGCCGGAGAGATCGGCTCGGACGGAAAAAAGATAAAAAAACGCAGATTTGTTGCGGACATACTGAAAAACGGAAACGTATACGAAATACAGACCGGACCTCTGCCCCCCCTTACCGAAAAGATCAAGTGGATCCTTGAAAACACAGACCATAACATCACGGTCATTCACCCCATAGCGGAAACCAAGTGGATGAATCTGTTAAATTCGAAAAACGATCTTGAAAAGCGCTACCGCTCGCCTGCCAAGGGCAAGCTCAACGATATTGCGCCCGAGCTTTACGCCGTAAAGGATTTTGCAAGCTCGCCCCGCTTTTCCTTAGTTATTTTGTTCGTAGAGGCAGAGCAATATATAAAAACGACTCAAAAAAGATCGCGCCAAAAATTCCGCAAATACGAGCTTATCCCCGTAAATCTTCTTCGCGCGCAGATCCTCCGCTCGCTTGATGATTACAAAATATTTATTCCCGATTCTCTTGGCAGTGAATTTACGGTAAAGGATTTTTCAAAGCTCTCTAAGATCCACGGAATGGAGGCCTACCACACCGTCTATGCCCTCTGCGACATCGGACTCATCGAAGAATGCGGCAAAATCGGCAGAGCAAAGGCTTTTAGAAGGACATATTGAATTGTGCGGGAACGGCGGGGCCTTCGGCGGCTCGCCCCCTCTCGCGCATCACCATTAAACCGAATTTAATAAAAACTATTGAAAAAAATCAAAAAATCGGTTATAATATGATTGAAAACAAAGTTTAAAAACAAAGGAGGCACAAAAATGAGTGTAATTAAAATAACAAATGAAAACTTTGAAGCTGAGGTATTGAACAGCGAAAAGACTGTTCTTCTTGACTTTTACGCAGATTGGTGCGGTCCTTGCCGCCTGATCGCGCCCATCGTTGACGCTATTGCGAACGAGTATCCCGAATACAAGGTTGGAAAGGTCAACGTTGACGAGCAGGGTGAGCTTGCTACCACGTTTGGCGTTATGAGCATTCCTTCCCTTTTCGTTATCAAAAACGGAGAGGTTGCAACTCAGTCTGTCGGCACTAAGACCAAGGCGCAGATCCTTGATATGCTCAAATAATTAAGGCTGAAACAATGTCAGAAAAGATATACGACGTAATTATTATCGGCGGAGGCCCTGCCGGATATACTGCCGCGCTTTACTCCACGCGAGCAGGACTTGACACGCTTGTGCTTGAAAAATTTTCCGCGGGCGGTCAGATGACACAGACCTCCACAATAGACAACTACCCCGGCTTTGAGGAAGGAATTGACGGATTTTCTCTTGGCTTTAAGATGCAGCAGGGCGCAGAGCGCTTTGGCGCGGTCACTGCACAGACAGAGGTCCTTTCTGTCGATCTTCTCGCATCTCCCAAAAAGATAGTCACCGATTCGGGCGAGTTTTTCTCAAAGACGGTCATTATTGCAACCGGCGCAGACCACAAGCATCTCGGCATTGAAAAAGAAGAAATGCTCATCGGTCGCGGAGTGGGATATTGCGCGGCGTGTGACGGAATGCTTTTCAGAGGAAAGACTGTTGCAGTGGTTGGCGGCGGAAATTCCGCGGCGGCTGATGCGCTTCTCTTGTCAAAAATTTGCGCAAAGGTATACGTTATCGTTCGCCGTGATGTTATGAGAGCGACAAGGATATACCACGAGCCGCTTATGAAGGCAGAAAACGTGGAATTTAAGTGGAACAGTCAGGTCAAGGAGCTTATGCACGCGATCAAGCTCAGCGGAGCAAGGATCGAAAACAAGAACGGCGAGAGCGAGGAGATCGCGCTTGACGGGCTCTTTATAAGCATTGGTCGCTCCCCTGCCACCGCTATTTTCAAGGGGCAGATCGACCTTGACGAGTCGGGCTACATTATAGCAGATGAAAGCACGAGAACAAACATCCCCGGTGTTTTCGCGGTGGGTGACGTGCGCACAAAGGTGCTTCGCCAGATAGTAACCGCCGCCGCAGACGGCGCGGTAGCATCGCACTACGCAGAGCAATATTTAGCGGAGAACGGATAATGAAGGATCGCTCGGCATTATGCCGAGCGATCTTTTTATTAAACTATTATTTCGATGATTTCTTTACCCTTTTTTCGGGCATAATTCAAGGTGTATTTTGTGCCCTTTGACTCACCGTCCCAAATTGCGAGGACTGTATCGCAGGCATCCACCATCTCCTCATTGCGCTTGATCGGCGCTCCCCTGCCGAATCTTTCGTATTGCGGACGGATAACGAGCTTTTCAATTCCGTGCGCATCTGCATACTGCTCTGCAAGCGTGTCTATCCCCTTAGCGCCGCCGCTTATTATCAATTCAACACCTGCAGGAATATGATCCTCCAAATTGAAATTTGTAATACTGCGAGATCCGGCAATAAGAAGTTTCATAACAAATTCTCCTAAATTTATTTACTTATATAAGTATACACCTATTCGCTTGAATTGTCAATAGGGTATATATCAATTAAAATATATACCAAAGGAGAGTGATGTTTCATGGTACGGCTTACGATAGACAAACATTTAAAGAAAATCGGACTAACCAGATATGAACTTGCAAAAAGAACAGGCATAATTTATCACACCATTGACAGCTATTACAAAAATCAAGTAGTCAGATATGACAGCTACATTCTGAATAAAATATGTGAAGCTCTCGATTGCGACATTTCGGACATCATCGAATACACAAAGGAATAAAAAATCGCTTGGATACCCAAGCGATTTTTTATTTGTGTGTAAATTGCAATTTATCGAATAGTTCGCCACGATAAAACGAAAGGCTTCCCCCTGGGGGGAAGCTCCCGCGAAGCGGGTGATGAGGGGTTATTGTAGAAGCGCTTTTACCCCTCATCCGTCGGCTACCCCGCCACCTTCCCCCCAGGGGGAAGGCTCACGCCACGCGTATTTTAACGGAATTTTGTAGCCGTGAAGAAAAACTAAACAGTTTGCCAAATCAAAAATACACT
>JAZUBI010000056.1:0-7519 GCA_045638385.1 Eubacteriales bacterium | reverse complement strand
ACATGGCTACGATCCGACTTCGCCCCCGCCAAATCAAAATTTGGAGTCCTCGAAAATGCGAGTTCGTCAAAATCAATAAAATTTCGGTGTGTAAACTGTCAATATGCCGATTGACAATCGATGCTAAAATAAAGTATAATTGATTAGATATATATGCAAAATAGGAGGGCAAACCTATGAAGAAAATATTGGCGCTTGCACTTGCGCTGATAATGATACTCGCGTTCGTCGCGTGTGATAACGGCAAGGAGCAGAATGCGACCGAGGGTACTACTGCCGCGCAGAGCGAGCAGAAGACCGAAGGTAACACCGAAAGCACCTCCGAGACCGAGGGCTCGTCTGAGACCGATCCCGCGACAGGTGAGGAAACCGAGGGTAATACCGAGGGTGATACCGAAAAGGGAACCGAAGGCAACACCGAGGGTGATACCGAAAAGGATACTGAAAAGGACACCGAAAAGGACACTGAAACAGATACCGAAACCGAAACCGAGGGCAATGTTACCCCCGATTCCAATATTGGAGCGGATATTGACTACTATTTTGCCGTTGTACAGAACGAGCTTGGAAAAACGCTCTATTTTAACGGCGAAATGGACGGATATTACGCTGCATCGACCTCCGAGCGCTCGCAGGCGGTAACTGTCAGACTTGAGAGCGCAAACAGCGGATTTTTCATGTATTTCGTGAAAAATGGCGTGAAATATTATGTAAATCTCGGCTTGCAGGGCAAGCTTGCTCGCTTGAGCTTTGATGCTGAGGCTAAAACCGTATTTTTGTACGATGCAGACCTCCGCACACTCAAGGCGGAGCTTGATGGCAAGGCATATTTCCTTGGCATGTACGATTCATACAGCTATTTCACTGCATCCGAGGTAGGATATGCTTCGGAGAGCTTTGTGGCTATCCTTGCAGAGTCTGATTGTGTGCATCCCTTTGTTGCCGATGCCGATGGACACAGCTCTCTTGCATGCGCAAAATGTAAGCTCCCTGCAGGCGAAAAGCTGCCTCACGGCGATTCCGTTGTGACACGCGAGCCCGGTCAGAAGACCACACGTTGCGCGGATTGCGGATATATAATTGACGTTGAGTACTGTGACGAGTCCCACTGGGTAGCAAGCGAGGAGGGACACCGCATTGGCGCGTGCGACATCTGCGGAACTGCCGCTTCGGGCGAGGTAAAGCCCCACAGCGAGGTTCTCTCCGAGTTCGTGACCGACACCGAATACAAGATGGGCTGCTCTGTCTGCAAGTACGCATTCTATACAAAGAGCCTTGAAAACGTTTCCTATATTGTTACTGCAAACATGTGGGGCGTAAAGGCTACTACATATTACCAGATCTACAATGACCGTTCTTACGGTTGGTTCTACTACGAGGAGGGCGACGTTCCTTACGGAAAGGTTACCGGTGGCGGCAAGCATGCCGTTCAGGTGCTTTACAACAGATCGCGTAACGACTCTTCGACGGGATCTGACAGCCAGCAGTACACTATGAACGTGGGCAATGCAAGGTATCTTATTATAAAGATAAGAACAAATGAGAATACCCAGAATATGAGCCTCTATTTGTCGACGACTGCGAAAAACGGCGGAAGCTCCTTTACCTTCCCCATGAATATGCTTAAAAATAACGAGTGGGGCGTATTGATCATCGATCTTGCCGCAACCTTTGGCAATGCGTACGGTAAGGATGCGGTAAGCAATGCGTATCTTATAGACACGTTCTACTTTACCATGAATAACATGGCTACCACCACCGACATAGATATTGCGTATATGGCATTCTTTGAAGGCGGTATTTCCGATATGCGCTCATTTGTTGATGAGCAACAGGCTATTCTTGCGATGGGGTCCTCAACGAGCGTGATAAGCCTTATCCCCGGCGCTTGCACGGGTGAGCATTCCTACGTTATTGAGGCAGTTGACGGCACCTGCAAGAATAAGTGCATGATATGCGGTTACGTTAACGGTGAGGCTGAGCATAACTTCTCTGTTGGCACAGTTAACGGTGTTTGCCGTGAAAAATGTACAGTCTGCGGCACGCTCGGCGAATTTGCCGCGCACACCTACACGACATGTGTAGAGGACGGATATTACGTTGGTAAGTGCGGTGCGTGCGGTGACACAAAGTCTTACGGCGTAAAGGCTGATGATGTTAAATACTTCATTTCGCCCGATGCTGTCAAGTCCGGCTCGTCACCTCAGGGAACGTATGATATGACTCTCAAGAGCGAGGATGGAATTGAGTTCGTTCGCGTTGATAATTTCGTTCCCGCGGGATCGACGGACAAATGGGGAGGCTTTACTCTCTCTAATCCGAGCGGCACTGAGACGGGTAAATATATGGTAATGAAGGTCAGAGTCGGTAACAACGGCTTGAGACAGTCGCATCTTGCTATGTTTATAAGATCGACCGGCTCGGGACTCGTTCCGGGCATGGGCGTGAGCGTTAAGGTCAGCGAGGACAACGAGTGGCACGTTATTGTAATTGACCTTTCAACAAGAGTCAAGGATGCCGCTACGTATTTCGGAACAGACGCAGACGGACTTTATCGCGCAAGATATATTCAGATCCGTCCCTTCTCGAATAACCAGGTCGGCGCACAGGCGGACGACTATATGGATATTGCATATATCGCGTTTTGCGACGAGCTTGACGACGTTTGCACGATCGTAAGCGAAAGAAGCTACGAATGGTCGATAGACCAGAGCAATTCCGAGGTCCGCAAAACTGCGGATCACGGTTGCGCGGCACATTCTCCCTCTGCGCTTACCGCAAGCGCTGTCGAGGGCGGAACGGTGCACACCGCGGTATGCTCTATCTGCTCTGAGAAGTGCTATGAAAGGTTCGTACCCGAAAGCGTATCGAAGTTCTACAGCGCAAAGGATTTTGCAACGTCTGCGCCCATGTATTACCAGGCGGGCAAGGACAGCGTAATGTACGATGATGAGAGTGGCATCATGTTCGGACGCGATACGGCAAACCTGCAGATCATCTGGCATCGCTCTCAGGGTGACTTGCAATACAGCACAAGATCGGACGAGACTACTACTCTTGACATAGGTAACGCGAGATTTTTCGTAATAAAGCTCAGAACGAGCAGTGCGGATAGAACCCTTAAGCTCAATTACAGTACGACCGCGAAAAACTCCAATACCGCAGTCGCAGCCGAGGAGATGAAAGGCTACACCGTAGGCGGTGTAAGTGGAATCAAGGTTGGAGATACCTATTGCACGGACAATGGATTTACCACCATTAGCTTCCCTATGGCGTCGATCGCTACCGATGGCGAATGGACTACCTTTGTAATCGATCTTGAAGCGATCATGGGCGAGTACCACGGAAAAGTAACGGGAGCAGACAGTATTGTCGTTGACACCTTCTACTTCGATATGAACTCTCAAGCGGGCAATATTGACGTCGAATATATGGCTTTCGTTGAGGGCGATTGGAGCGACGTGGCTGAGCTTTGCGGAGAAGAGACCGTTTTGAATCTTACAAGCAAGTCCGGAAGCTTTGAGGAGCGCAAGCTCGGAAATTGATAAATAAATAATGAAAAATGACCGCCGACCCGAATTTTGGGGTCGGCGGCTCTTTTTGTCAAAAAGAAAAATGTAAATTTTTTTTGAACGCGGTAGGGAAAGTAACTAAAAATTCTTTTTGCAAATTGTGCGAAACGCTAAATGTTGTTCAAAAAGCGGTTAATCTCAAAATAACAATTGACAATTTGATAATTAAATTGTATAATATAATTTAGTAAGCGGGGATCCGCCTTTTTTGGCGTGCCATGATGCAGGATCCCACATAGATTTAATTTTCCGGAGGACACAAATGAAAAGAAGTGCGATTTTAAAATTGTTGATAATTTTGGTCACGCTTTCCGCTATCCTTCTGCTCGTTGCTTGCGATAAAAACAACGAGGGCAGTACAGAAACGGCGGGCACACAAAAGGAGACCGTTCTTGAATCGGATACCGAGACCGAAACCGAGAGCGAGGTCGGCGGCAATGAGACCGAGTCTGAGGGCGGTAGCGACGAGAGCGAGAGTGAGTCCGATGAGACCGAAACTACCTGCGAGCACCCTTATGATGCAAAGCCCGAGGGACACTGGAAGCCTGCCTGCGACGTTTGCGGTAAGAAGGACGGTAAGCTTCAGGATCACGAATACGTTGAATATCAAGAGGATGAGGGAGACCTCATTTACTACTCATACGTTTGCACGGTTTGCGGATACGAGGGATACGGACAAGAGGTTCCTTACGAGATAAATCTCTTCTTCCCCGCAAGTGAGATCGCAAATGCGCCCGCTTCGGGCTCTGTCGAGGGAGTTTATAACTTCATCTCCGGAGTCGGATTCGGTACGTTCGGTATTCCCGCAGACGGCATGGGATCAAACACCAATATCACCATTGAGGACTCCGGATCTATCGAGGACGATCCCGCAGGACAGTATATGGCAGTAAGAGTCCGTTTGCCGAGATCGCAGACCGGCATTTCGTTGCAGATCAAGTCCGTGCATGCAGACAGCGCGTTTACATATAAGATCACGGGACTTAAGCCCGGCTGGATAACCCTTGCGTTTGACCTTTCAAAGATCAATAAGGCGGCGGCGAGCGGCGGAATCATGGGATACGTTCCCGATCAAGACGGTGAGTTCTATCTTGAAAAGATCGTCCTCTCAAGCTATATAGGAGCAGGCGAGTCGCTTGATATATCCTACGTTGTTTTCTGCGAGGAGAAAGAGGATCTCGATACCTTTATCGGCAAGGATACGAACTGCTACTATTATGCGGACGCTTTAAACAAGGAGCCCGAGCGCATCAATTTCATTGATTGCGTGCACGACTATATAATCGACGAGGAAAACGGAACTCATACGCTTGAAGAGCCCTGCTTTGTTTGCGGAACTATCGCGGTATATGACGAGCCTCACACCTTCGTTGAGATCTCCGGCAACGGAAAGAACTCCTTTGAGTGCTCTGTTTGCGGATTTGCTAAGTACTATAAGGTTGTTCCCGATGAGGTCAACAAGTACTATTCTGCAAGCGAGCTCAACGCGGGCGGTATCATTTACTACCCCTATTCCGGATTCAATCACGGAATGTACGTTGAAACGGGTGACGCTTATACAAGATACGACGGTCCCATCAACTTCAAGGATAAGGTAGCTCAGGTTATCTTTGCCCGTGACGATAAGGACCAGAACCCCGTTAATAACGGAGATGCCGAGAACGGCATCAGAATCAACGTTGGAGATGCGGTTTACTTCGTTCTCCGCGTAAGAGTAAACACCGACGGACTTAGTCCGCTTAACGTGACAATAAGTACCACGGGACACGCGGGATTTGACTCCAAGGAAGGCAACTCAAGCTTCTCAATTCCCGTAAACTCAACGCCCAAGGATACTTGGAATACATACGTTATCAATCTTGCCGAGGTCTTCCCGACAAAGTATATCAAGGACGAGGCGAGCGGTGATTATATCGTTGACACCTTCTACTTCACAATGTGCAGCGGCACGTTTGAAGAGGGAGTAACTCTCGACCTTTCCTACATGGCTTATTGCTCGACTTGGGGAGAGGTAGCGGGACTCGTTGACGAGGATCAGCTCTTCTATCTTTCAAACTCCAGCGGAAACGGAACCTGGGTAAAAACAGATGATCGCGGATGCGTGACTCACATTCCCGGCAACGCGAACGTGTTTGAGGAGAACGGCAAGAAGACATACCAGTTTATCTGCTCGAGCTGCGGCGAGCCCGCAACCTCCAAAACGGTTGATTCCACTGTCACTCGCTACTACTACGCAGGCGAGATCGCTACGAGCGCAAAGACCTACTTCCAGCTCAACGGCGCGGCAGGCGGTAAGGGCGCGCACAACATCTACGATGAAGAGGGCGAATTCGTTTACTCAAGATTCACGGGATACAGAAACGCAAACCCTGAGGCGGGACTTACTGCCGTAACCGGTCAGGCACTCTGGCAGAGAGCGCAGGAGGACATGTGGGCAGGTCAGACTTCCTCTGATTCCCAGCACTATACAGAGGCTGTCGGAAATGCCGAATGGCTCGTTATCAGAGTCAGAAGCTCTGACACAAATCAGGATCTTTCCATTACATACAGTACCACTATGTACAACGAGCCCGAGGGTACTGCTCTCGGACGTCAGTACGGCGGAATGGTGAGCGTTAAGATTCCCTTCAAGGCAGCTCCCGTAAACGAGTGGGCTACCTACGTTGTAAATCTTAAGGATATTGACCCTGTTTCCTACGTAAAGGACGATATGGGTACTCCCGACGATACGTCCGATGATCAGTATATCATCGACTCCTTCTATCTAGCCTTCGCATCCTTCCCCCAAAGCGTGAACGTTGACATTGAGTACATAGCCTTCGTCGAGGGCTCTTGGGCAGAACTTGACGCTCTTGTTTTGGAAGAGAATGTCGTTGTTATATCCGACCTGACAGGAAGCTACGGCTTGGCAGACGTCAAGACGGGTAAGTGCCTTGAGGGATATCACGCGTACGGTCATTACTCTAATACCGAGGCTGACGGAAGCGTGACGAACAAGACGCTCTGCGCGGTTTGCGGTGACGTAATGCGCGAGCAGCACATATCTGCCGACGTAAATAAGTATTTTGATATTTCCAATATCGGATGCTACTACCAGACGCACGATACAATTCCATCGAGCAACAATTCCGACGCGAAGGTCGCGGGAATATTCGTTGACGATGAGACAGGCGACAGATTCGTTCGTATCGCCGCAAGCTTTGGAAACACTCACATCAACCTGAACGGCGGAAATATGGGCGGCGCGCTTTCGACCTATACCATAGATACGGGACGCTATGCTGTGCTTAAGTTCCGATCCGGCGGAAGAGGATTTGCCTTTGATGCCCAGACCGGTGACTTCGCTACACATTCAAACAG
This sequence comes from Eubacteriales bacterium, assembly GCA_045638385.1. Classification (GTDB taxonomy): domain Bacteria; phylum Bacillota; class Clostridia; order Oscillospirales; family CAG-272; genus SVTX01. Next base: position 587 of record JAZUBI010000056.1, on the reverse strand, counting down.
CGTTTATACAGCCTTGGAAGAGGATGAGGGCAAGTGGCTGATCTTCGTTATCGACCTTTCCGTGTATCAATCGGGAGTTAACTCGTCCGGAAATACTTACGGTTACACTGTAAATTCCGAGCAGACTGTTAAATTCAGATTGACCACCAACGGAACCGACAAAGATGCCGACGGTTGGTATTTGAACGATCCTTACACGATGGATATAGCATACCTTGCGATAGTTGATGACATCGGTGAGGCTGAATCGGTTATCGGTGACGAGGAATACAGACTTTATAATAACGGACTCGAGAACGAGTACGAAATAAAGAACGCGGATTGACCCCGCTTTAAAGACCTGAAATACAATAACAATGTCCGCGGCTCAAATTGAGCCGCGGATTTTTGCGGATGTAAATTGCAATTTATCGGGGACTTCACGGCTTTAAATTTTTGTTTGATTTCGCTTTGCGTTAGCCTTCCCTTGTGAGGGAAGGTGGCTCGGCGAAGCCGAGACGGATGAGTAGAAGACTAACGATTTCAACCGTCTTTGCTCAGAAAGAAAGTCTTACGGTGTAAGGCATTGCTGCTCGCGCGTGTTTAAC
>JAZUBI010000055.1:0-13430 GCA_045638385.1 Eubacteriales bacterium | reverse complement strand
AATTTAATCGTCTTTGCCCAGAGGGAAAGTCTTACGGTGTAAGGCATTGGTGCTCGCGCGTGATTAACGGTAGACACGGTAGCGTATTCTACTCATCCACCACTGCGTGGTCCCCCTTCCCTCACAAGGGAAGGCTAACGCCACGCGTATTTTAACGGAATTTTGTAGCCGTGAAGAAAAACTAAACAGTTTGCCAAATCAAAAATACACTTGCAACACGATAGCAGATAGACTATGCTTGTGCTACGCGGTGTAGTTTAGTAAACCGTCTTAACCATAACCTTATATAGGTTGGGGTTTTGGGGGTGTGGGGGGACTTGGGCGGATAGCTTGCGCAGCAAGCCCGCAACGAATCCTGCAACGCAGGTTCGTGTATTTTCCCTGGAAAATCCCCCCGCGCGCATCCCCACGCCTCGCTAAATCAAAATTTATTTTCCTGCTTTAAGAGCCCTCTGACCAATATCGTGTCTGTAATATTTGTTGTCAAAGTGTATCTTCTCAACCTTTGCGTAGGACGCCTTGATAGCATTTTCAAGGCTATCGCAAACGCTCGTTACTCCAAGCACGCGACCGCCGTTTGTGAGAAGCTTACCGTCCGCTATCTTCGCGCCCGCGACGTAAACGTCGGGAGCGACATCCTCGGGGATAGTCATCTCAAAGCCCTTTTCGTATGAGGAAGGATAGCCTGCGGATGCCATGATAACACAGCAAGCGTGACCGTTGCCAAACTTAACCTCGGTCTGTGCAAGTGTACCGTTTGTGGTCGCCTGCATGACGGTGAGGAGATCGCTTTCAAGAAGCGGAAGCACTACCTGCGTCTCGGGGTCACCGAAGCGGCAGTTGTACTCTATTACCTTAGGTCCCTGAGGTGTGAGCATAAGACCAAAGTAGAGGCAACCCTTAAAGGTTCTGCCCTCGTTGTTCATAGCCGCGATAGTCGGCTTGAAGATAGTCTCCATGCACTCTGCGGCAATGTCAGCGGTGTAATAGGGGTTGGGCGCAACAGTTCCCATGCCGCCCGTGTTAAGTCCCGTGTCGTTGTCGCCTGCGCGCTTGTGATCCATCGAGGATACCATCGGCTTTACGACCTTTCCGTCTGTAAACGCAAGCACCGAGACCTCGGGGCCTGTCAAAAATTCCTCTATGACAATATGGTCACCGCTCGAGCCGAACTGCTTGTCCTGCATCATGGAAATAACCGCCGCGCGTGCCTCGTCAAGAGTCATAGCGATAATAACGCCCTTTCCAAGTGCCAATCCGTCAGCCTTGATTACCGTCGGGATAGGCGCAGTCTCAAGATATTTGAGCGCCGCATCCATATCGTCAAAGACCTCATATGCCGCCGTGGGAATGCCGTATTTCTTCATCAAATTCTTTGAAAAGACCTTACTTCCCTCGATTATCGCCGCATTTGCGCGAGGTCCGAAGCAAGGAATGCCCTTTTCCTCAAGCGCGTCAACGCAACCGAGCACAAGCGGATCGTCGGGCGCGACTACCGCATAATCGATACCGTTCGCAACCGCAAACTCAACGATCCTTTCGATGTCCTTCGCGCCAATGTCAACGCACTCGGCATCCTTCGCCATTCCGCCGTTTCCGGGGAGCGCGTAGATCTTCTCAACATCCTTATTCTCTTTTATCTTCTTTATGATGGCGTGCTCTCTGCCGCCACCGCCTACTACCATTATTTTCATTTTGTTCTCCATAGTTAGTTTATGCTGTGGATATGCCTCCGGCGGGTCGCTTTTTGAAAAAAAGCTCCGCAAAAACCTTTAATCTTTTTGGGTTCTTTTAGGGTGACGGAGGATTTTTCGCCGCAAGCGGCTAAAAAAATCCCTCACTGACCTTTTCGTGTTGATAGGGTATTGAACCCAACCAATATTACTTGATTTAAAAATGTTGCTCAATTTAAGTTGCTTAAATTAATCGCCGAAATTATAAATTATCACCGTCAGATTTAAACCGAGAATTTTTTCGTAAGGCAAGGCGCACCGCAGAAAGCAAAGCGCAGGCGTAGTTACCTACGTCAAGCTGCTTTCGAGGAGCAACGAAGCATTACGGAAAAAGTCGAAGGTTTAATGGTGGAAAAGTCTCATGCCCGTAAAGCACATTGCCATTCCATACTTATCGCAGCACTCAATTACGAGATCGTCACGGATAGATCCGCCGGGCTCTGCAATATACTTAACGCCTGACTTGTATGCGCGCTCAATATTGTCGCTGAAGGGGAAGAAAGCGTCAGATCCGAGCGCAACGCCGTCGATAGTATCGAGGTATGCTCTCTGCTCCTCCTTTGTAAAGGGAGCGGGCTGCTCGGTAAAGTACTTCTGCCAGTTGCCGTCCGCGCAAACATCCTCCTCGTTCTGGTTGATGTAGCCGTCAATAACGTTGTCTCTGTCGGGGCGTCCGAGAGTGGACTTGAAGGGGAGATTCAACACCTTGTCGCTCTGACGGAGGAACCAGGTGTCTGCCTTGCCGCCCGCAAGACGTGTGCAATGCACTCTCGACTGCTGACCTGCACCAACGCCGATCGCCTGACCGTCGATAGCAAAGCAAACAGAGTTTGATTGTGTATATTTAAGCGTGATGAGCGCAACGATAAGGTCGCGGATCGCGCTCTCGGGCATATCCTTGTTCGCAGTAACGATGTTTTCAAGGAGAGCCTTGTTGATCTCAAAATTGTTTCTTCCCTGCTCAAAGGTGATACCGTACACCTGCTTTGTCTCCTGCGGAGCGGGAACATAATTGGGGTCGATCTTTACGATATTGTATCCGCCCTTTCTCTTGCCCTTAAGGATCTCAAGAGCCTCGGGCTCGTAGCCGGGAGCGATAATACCGTCGGACACCTCACGCGCAAGCATCCTTGCGGTGGTAACGTCGCAGACGTCACTGAGCGCTACCCAGTCGCCAAAGGAGCACATTCTGTCGGTTCCTCTTGCTCTTGCGTATGCGCAAGCCAAGGGAGACTCGTCAAGTCCCTCAATATCGTCAACGAAGCAAGCCTTCTTGAGCTTCTCGGACAGCGGAATACCAACCGCCGCGCTCGTCGGGCTGACGTGCTTGAATGAGGTTACAGCGGGCATGCCGAGTGCCTCCTTGAGCTCCTTGACAAGCTGCCATGAGTTGAACGCATCAAGGAAATTGATGTATCCGGGTCTGCCGTTCAAAATTTCAATGGGAAGCTCGCTTCCGTCCTGCATGTATATCTTCGCAGGCTTCTGATTAGGATTACAACCGTATTTAAGTTCAAATTCTTTCATGATTTTCTGCTCCTTAGTTTTTATTTGTTACTTTTCTTGAAAGAAAAGTAACCAAAAGAACTTTACACTCGTGTGACTTCTAACTTGATTCAAAATTTATCCCTCGATGGGACGCTGATCTAAACATGACCAAACATTCCTTGAAAGAAAAGTAACCAAAAGAACTTTACACTCGTGTGGATTCTTGTTTTTATCGTTCATTCATCCCTCGATGGGACGTTGATTCAAATCGGTAGGGGAGGGGCTTGCTCCTCCCGTGTGTAATTACTTATTCTTATTTACAATTCTCGTCTCGGTTTCACCCGACTCAATATCTATATATCTTACAAACAAGGACACCTTGTTATCCTCGTTAAGATTTGTCCAGATAAGGTCTGTAAGCTCGTCGATCTCCACGTCGGGAAGAACGAGCGTCTTGGGCTCGCCCTCAAAGCTCGGGAGCGGATTTCCGTCTCCGTTATAGGTGTGAATGAATTTAGCCTTACCTGCCAAAGGATTTGAGTACGCATATGTAAATCTCTCGCAGGATGCGTCGTCGCCCTCTGCGCTCTTCAAGATAGACATAGCGAAGTTCATCTCGCCGCCCTCGCGGTGAATGATACCCGAAATTCTGGGAGTGAAATTGGGCTTATCGTCCTCGAACTCGCGTGTTCTGAGAGCCTGCTCAAAGGTCATCTGCTTGTCCATAAGGTCGTATATTGTATCGGTCTGGTCGCCGTTCGTAACGATAGTCTTGTTACCGAGCACGCGCACGGGATAGTAGATGATAAGGTGGGGATCGACCATCTTCGACTCATCGAACGCCTTTGTTCTCATCGCATCGCCCTCCGCAACGAAAACGCGGTTGCGGCTGTTTACGCTTCTGCCCATAATAAAGTACGCTGTAACCGCCTTTTTGCCGTCCTGTGACTTACCGATAATAATTCCTCTGCCGTGGTAAGCAAGAGAATTAAGCTCTTCCTTAATTGTTGAAATTTTCATTTTTACACCTCTTTTTTTGACATGATCTCATAGGAGACCTTTTCTACTGCCGCGGGAAGTATCTTCCACTCGGCCTCTTCCATAACTCTTTTCTGGAGCACCTCAGGGGTGTCTCCGTCCTTTACGCATACTGCCTTTTGCATTACGATCTCGCCGCCGTCGGGGATCTCGTTTACAAAATGCACGGTCGCGCCCGTCACCTTAACGCCGTACGCAAGCGCCGCCTCGTGAACGCGGAGACCGTAAAATCCCGCGCCGCAGAATGACGGAATAAGCGACGGATGAACGTTAAGTATTCTTTTGGGGTAAGCACTTGTAAAGTCCTCGCTCAAAATCGACATAAAGCCCGCAAGGACGATCAAATCTATCTTATACTCATCAAGGAGTCCGCGAATTTTCGCCTCAAAAGCCTCGTGGCTTCCAAGCTCCTTTTTATAGGCGACCGCGGTGTCAATTCCCGCATTTTTCGCTCTCTCAAGAGCGTATGCGGTGGGCTGACTGGAAATGACCAGCACTATCTCTCCGCTCTTGATTACTCCACTCTTTTGGGCATCGATCAGAGCCTGAAGATTTGTGCCTCCGCCCGATACCAAAACTGCTATTCTTGTCATACTTTCTCCGTTAATATTATTCTTTTATTTTTCGAAATTCATATCCTCATACGTTAAACCAATATGATTCAAAATATCACTTGCTACTCCGCGAAAACGCTTTTTTATATCGAAATTTGTATACCTTAAAACCGTCAATCCCAATTCATTTAATTTTTTATCGCGAACCGCATCCCTTACACGATTATCAGGCTCGAAGTGCTGTGCGCCATCAATCTCAATAACTACTTTTGCACATGGTACATAGAAATCCACGATATAGCTTCCAATGCTTTTTTGCCTCTTAACGTCAACAGGCAATTTTCGCAAGAAATCATACCACAAGTGCCTTTCTTCAGATGTCATAGCTTTACGCAATGATCGAGCATTCTCTTTATTGTCTTTGTTATACGGAAACATATGATCTCCTTTTACAACAAACAAATACTGTTTCACTTGTTAAATATTCTTCACTCGCCGCTTTGCGTTAGCCTTCCCTTGTGAGGGAAGGTGGCTTTTGCCGCTCGCGGCAAAAGACGGATGAGTAGAAGACTAACGGTTTTAACCGTCTTTGCTCTGAGGGAAAGTCTTACGATGTAAGGCATTGGTGCTCGCGCGTGATTAACAGTAGACACGGTAGCGTATTCTACTCATCCACCACAAAACGCAAAGCGTAGGAGGATAGCTTCACTACTCGCCGTGTGGCGTGTTGTCCCCCTTCCCTCACAAGGGAAGGCAAGCGCCAAGCGTAATCGATTTAAAATTTGTAGCCGTGTAGATAATTCTTATTCGAGCACAACTCCTTCGTCGCCCTTGACGATCTCACCGATAACGTAAGCGGTCTCGCCGTTCGCGGTAAGAATTTCGATTGCCTTGTCAACCTCAGCCGCAGGCACTACGACACTCATACCAACGCCCATATTGTATGTATTGAACATATCTCTCTCGGGCACGTTTCCTGTCTTTGCGATAAGATCGAAAATAGGAAGAACACGGACTGCGCTCTTGTCTATTTTTGCGGTGAGTCCCTTAGGTATCGATCTCGGAATATTCTCGTAGAATCCGCCGCCCGTGATGTGGCTGATTCCCTTAACGTCAACCTTCTCAAGAAGTGCGAGAATGCTCTTAACGTAGATCTTCGTAGGTGTCAGAAGTGTCTCCGCGATGCTCTTTCCGCCTAATTCTTCGCAAGGAACGTAGAGAGAATCGGGGTTTTTATCTATATCAAATACCTTTCTGCAAAGCGAGAATCCGTTAGAGTGAACACCTGTGGATGCAAGAGCGATAACAACGTCGCCCTCTGCCATTTTGGTATTGTCGAGGATCTTCTTTTTGTCAACGATACCAACTGCAAAGCCTGCCAGGTCATAGTCCTCTATGGGCATCATGCCGGGGTGCTCTGCGGTCTCACCGCCGATAAGCGCCGCGCCCGACTGAACACAGCCCTCTGCAACTCCGCCTACGATCGCCGCGATCTTCTCGGGAATATTCTTTCCGCACGCGATGTAGTCGAGGAAGAAAAGAGGTCTTGCGCCACAGCAGATTATATCGTTTACGCACATCGCAACAGCGTCGATGCCGATGGTGTCGTGCTTGTCCATAAGGATCGCCATCTTGACCTTCGTTCCGCATCCGTCGGTTCCTGAAACGAGTACAGGCTCCTCCATACCGGCAATCGGCAGACCGAAGCAGCCGCCAAAGCCGCCAACGTCGTCAAGACAACCCTCGTTCTTCGTTCTCGCAATATGCTTTTTCATAAGCTCCACGGCCTTGTAGCCCGCGGTAATATCAACGCCCGCCGCAGCGTAGCTCTCACTCTTAGAATTGTTGTGCATTTTTATATCTCCTTGTTGTTTTGTCTTAAATTAAATGTGTTGTAATTTCAAATTTTGATTTGTCGAACTGTTTAATTTGTATTTCACGGCTACAAATTTCCCTCACGGCGCGCTTTGCGTTAGCCTTCCCTTGTGAGGGAAGGTGGATTTTGACGCTTGCGGCAAAAGACGGATGAGTAGAAGACTAACGATTTTTACCGTGTTTGATCCGCAAGAAAGTCTTACGGTGTAAGTCATTGGTGCTCACGCATGATTAACGGTAGACACGGTGGCGTATTCTACCCATCCACCACTTCGTGGTCCCCCTTCCCTCACAAGGGAAGGCTAACGCAAAGCGAAATTAAATAAAAATTTGAAGCCGTAAACCCACCGCTAAATTGCAATTTATCTTATTTATATAGATAGGCATAAAACTCCTCGTGGAGGTCTGCGATCTGTGCAAGCTCATTTGATGTGACCAAATCGATCAGATACGCATCGGTAAGGGTATAAAACACGCCATCGTAGAGTACAAGTATTCTGTTGCTGTTATTGTAACGAATAACCGTATCGTCTATCTCCTCTGTCCATATCGCCGCATCATAACCCGCGCTCGTCTCCATCATCGCGACTATCGCGCCGCTCTCGCACTCGCCGTAATAGCTCAATACCGAAACACAGTCAAGGTCGAGATTCTCAAGCCAATAGGTCTCTATCAGTTCAGCATAGTTGACATGTGGCAAAAAGCCGTCGTAGGTTTTGAAATCAATTACAACGTCATTAACGCTCAATGGCATTGTGAAGATAAATTCCCAATATCCGTCGCCGTAACCCGTCGCTTCGAGCTTTTCTCCGTTTACGGTGAATATATATCCCGTGTCGGTCGCCATTGTGATCCTGACCACAACGGTCTCCCCTATCAAATACGTGGGCTTCAGCTCCTCATACAGCCACTCCTCGTCATTCATTACGATACCGCATGACGGAAATTCCGATATGCGGAGCATAAGGATGTGAATATCCTCTTTTACAAGCTGATAATAATGGCTTCTGTCATCGTTTATATAAAAACAGTACTCATTTACAAAGTAGAGTCTGCCGAAATTGCATTCGATATAATATTTGGGCTCCGTGGCACCAAGCTCAACATCGTCGGTCAAGGGGGCAAATTCTACGTATCTGATAAGTGTTTCGCCTATCTCTACAGGCTCGCAAGAGCCGTCCAATTGATAAACCGTGCCCTCGCCGCCCGAGACAAATCCGTAATAGCTTATATATTCGTCAACGTCGTTGAATCCGGGGATCTTATCAAGCATATAGTAATTGTCGCCTATATCTTGATAATTGCCGTTATCAAAGCGGATCGACACCTCACTGCCGTCCTTGAATACAAATTGAATCGTGATATATCCGCCGCCATCTACCTGTCCGAGAGCCGCGGGTATCGGTGTGGTATCGACCCAATAAAGCTCCTCGAAAATTCTTTTAGCTGCCTCTGCGCTTGTAGACTCTGAAATATATCTGAGGCTACCGGGGGCAACTCCTGTCGCGGCGTTGGTTATCTTTACGGAAACAACGTCATCCGCGCTTACCTCGTTCATCCACTCCAAGCCCGTCTGATTGCGCAAAAAAGTGTTGGTAGGTGTTACTTCGCCGTCGATAATATATCCGCACATGTCGCAGAAGGGGTCGGAGTTATTGTTTATGTGCTCACCGTATCCGCTCACCATGCCGACGGTTATCCCGTCACCCGTTTGAACAAGCCAATGATGCGTTTCATTGTATTCCCATTTATATTCCGTGTTTACAACATTTTGATAGCCGCAAACGTCGCAGATTAAGTCTCCGTCTTCATCTTTATGCGGTGTCAACGCAGGATCCACGTCGCAGGTTTCCCAATTACAGCCCATTTGCGCCCAATGATAGGTATCGTTGTAATTCCACTGACCGTGCATCGCGTGCATGTGTAATTGTCCGCAGGCGTCGCATACATCGTCGTTGTCATGATCGTAGTGCATCTCCGCAATATCGGGAGACGGACAGCCGCAGGTGTATTCCTTAAAATGCGTGGTCTCGTGTGCAATATAATGGTAGGTGTGCTCGTGATCCTTTTTTTTGGAGGATTTCTTCTCTCCGTCCTCAATCCTCGCAAGATCGCATGCTACGATCACAATAACAAGAACTAAGGATAATGCTATTGCTAAAAGCTTTTTCATATTTTTCTTGTTCTTCATATTTGGTCTCCCTGTTGGTTTTCTCGAGGAAATTTCTTCCTCTACACTATAACTCGGACATTTTTCGGAAAGGTTACACGTTTTTTTAATTTTTTTGAAAATTTCTCAAAAAACAAAAATAATTTGAAATAATAAAAAGGACTTGACATATATCATTCAGTTGTGGTATAATATCAAAGTTGAAAATATTGGGATGTCGCCAAGCGGTAAGGCACCAGACTTTGACTCTGGCACTCGTCGGTTCAAATCCGGCCATCCCAGCCAAAAAATCCGAGAACCTTGTTCTCGGATTTTTTTATCCAAGCCGCAGGCTTGGTATATCATTCACGCACGAAGTGCGGCGTATATCATCAGCCCCTTTGGGGCTGTATCTCATCACGCGCCAGCGTGCATCTACCTGCGGCTTGATGATATACAACACTTCGTGTTGGTGATATACAATGCTACGCATTGATGATATACACGCCTTCGGCGTGATTGGGACATGAGATTGCGGAAAGTTCTTGAATTACTTTGTAAAATATGATATAATAAACTCACCGATAATTCAGAATTTGACGAGGTGAGAATATGGATATCTCTTTTGTATCAGGAAATGATAAGTTTAATTACAGAGTTTGTGCTGTGATTATTTCTGATGGAAAAATCTTGACAATGCACGATGATAGGTCACCATATTACTATCTGCCCGGCGGAAGAGTTGTAATAGGTGAAACAGCAGAAAATGCCGTTGTCAGAGAGGTTCAAGAAGAATTGAATATCACACCTAAAATTGTCCGCCCTCTTTGGTTGAATCAAGCATTTTTTACAGAAGACGTCGATAATCTTCATTATCACGAGCTTTGTATATATTTCTTAATGGACGTAGCAGATACAAATTTGTTGTCACGAGGTAAACAATTTACATCAAATGAAGGTCATCGTACACATACTTTCGAATGGTTGGAGTTTGAGAGATTGAAGGACGAATATTTTTATCCGTTGTTCTTAAAAAAGGATATTTTTAACCTTCCTAACGTATTTACTATCCGTACGGAAATCGAATGACTGACAAATTCCAATTTATCGAGAAGGCAGCAGGAAAAAGTTGACCCTTTTTTCAGTTTTACCTCTTTTTTTGACCTTTTCGCTCGTTTATCGCAAAAAAAAAGCACTCATTTGTCTACCAAGACAATGTGTGCTTTTTTCAACGAAATCCGCCGGAGGCGGAAGAAATCCCACTTGCGTGGGATGAAATCGCTTCGCGATGAAATCTGCCTTGCGGCAGGATATGGAGGCGGATTTCATTTCATCTGAAGCCGCAGGCTGAAGATTTCATCCGAGCTTGCGAGGATTTCATCGTGCAAAGCACGATTTCATTGAAAAACATACAATGCTACGCCTTGATCGAAAAACATCATTTGACAAACTAACAGTTTTGTGATAAAATAATTGTAATTATTTTTGATACCATTAAAACGGAATTTTACATATATACGCAAAACAAAAACTTTTCTTCGCACAGGGCTCATGTCCCTGAAAACGTACATAAAAAGATGTATAATAACCTCAGAAAGACAGAGGAGGATTTATTTATCATGAGTCTATTAACCAAGGTTGCAAGGGGCGTTGCGTTCGGAGACGTATCCAATACTGCAGCAAGAAACATTTTGACAGAACTCAGCAAGGAGCTCTACGCCGGCATTACAGAGCAGGAAATGGAAGACACCATGGACTTTTTTAATTGGGAATGCCCCTACACCGGCAGGCCGCTGAAGCAAGCGATCATCGACTGCGACGGAAGCTACGCCACAGACCACGTCTACCCCCAAAACAAGGTATGGTGCGGCTTGAACGTTAAAGGAAACCTTATCATTGTTGACAAAAAGGCAAACGCCGCTAAGGGCACACTTGACGTTAAGACCTTTATGGAGACCGATTCGGATTTCTGGCGCGATCTCGGCATTGATAAGCCGACCAGAATGGCGCGCTTGAAGAAGATCCAAGACTTCCAGACACAATGCGGATATGACCCCGAGAAAATACGCAAGGAAATCAGCGCCATTTTGGTTACCTACTATGACGACATCAGAAAAGAGCAGGAGAAAATGATCGAGACCTGCATTGCAGAGCTTGAAAAATCGGGCATCACTCCCCTCTCCAAAAAGGCCGCCGCTGCTGCCGCTGCTGTCACATCGCCTGCTCCGACCGCAAAGCCCCAAAAGCGCGGCTCCACACCCGACCTTATATTCTATCCCTCGGACGAAAACGCATTCAAGGCAGAGCTTTTGAAAAGCAAAAAGGCTCATTTTAATTTGACGTATGCCAGCGGCAAGAGTGTCACATCGCCCTGGAAGGCTAACAATTTCGATGCCGATTCAAGTCTCAGAAGCAATATACAGAGCCGACCGTTCTGGAGAAACAAGGCAAAGGAAGGTCTTATCAAGGTCGAGGTTTACATAGACTGACCGCAAACAAACACAACACACTTTAAGGGAGTATTTAATATGAACAGACAAGATATCCGCGAAATGATAAAGGAATATTTGAAAAGCGCAAGCCCGCTCTCTCTCTCCGAGGTGACGGCGAAGCAGCTTGAAGAATATTTGAAGGCAAGGTATCCCGGCACAAAGCTCGGAAACAAGTATAATATAGAGTGCGATTTTGTAGACTTCTTCACAAACCGCAACTATATTTCGGGTCTTATAGAACGCTGTGATTCATTTGATGAAGATTCCGTTATTGATTCAGTATCATTCCACGTCTACGATGATATGAGCGTTATGGCTTGGGATAAAGGAGGCTTTGCACTGAAGCTTGACATGGACAATCTTTCAAATGACGATCTGACCGACATCATGCATATAGACAACTCCAAAAAAATCGACTTGTACACTACCTTCATGCGCATTTCCCCGAAGGATAGAGGAAGGCTTGCCGGAATGATCCCGAATTCGATGGCAACAGAGCTTTTCCATAACGACATTCCCCCATACGCCTTTTACAAATATGACGGTCAGTTTTACGGATCTACCGGCAAAGGGGTCGGAGACCTCGGCGGTGGGATCGGATTTGGCGGATTTACTCGAGCACTCGGCTCGAAAGCAGAGATCAGGCCTACGGTCATCTCTATCGGCGAGCATGCCTTTGACGGCTGTCTCCATCTTACCGAGGTATACGTTTCGAAAAACGCACACTACATTGGAAAGCACGCATTTGCGAACATTCCCGGACTTGTTATCCGTTGCGGAGCACCCTCAAAGCCTGCTACTTGGGATGACGAATGGTGTGACGAGGGCTGCAAGGTCATATTCGGGGGTTAATTATTCCTGCTTTAAATAGCCAACTGCATAAAAACACTTGAGCCGATCGCGGTACAGACCGTTGATCGGCTCTATTTTTTAAAATGATGCCCAAATTTCCGCTCGCAGTATATTTTCATCATTTTTCGGTCAACAATAGGCTAAAAAAGGTGGTTTTTATGTGCACGGCGATATTTGACAGCAAATTTGGCTTATATTTCGGGCGGACACTTGATCTTGAATGCTCATTTGGCGAAAGGGTAATGCGAGTCGGGCGCGGAGAGGCTCTGCGCTTTATTCATATGGGCGAGCTTATTTGCAAACACTCTATCCTCGGTATGGCTTACGACTCGGGCGCACAGCCGCTCTTTTATGACGCGGTGAACGATGCGGGGCTTTGCGCCGCCGCGCTGAATTTCCCAAATTACGCAAAATACCGCGACAGCCGTGGCGGTGCTCTCAATCTCGCCTCATTTGAGCTTATTCCCTATTTGCTTTCACAGTTTAGTGGACTTTCCGAGGTGAAAAACGCGCTTGAAAACACGTTTATCACGCGCGACGATTTTTCTCCCGAGCTCAAAAGCACTCCGCTCCACTGGATGCTTGCCGACCGCTTCGGCGCGATAGTTATTGAGCAGTGCGAGGATGGGCTTAAGGTTTACGACAATCCATTCGGGGTAATGACAAATTCCCCTCCCTTTCCGTATCACAGGGTAAGAATATGCGATTTTGCCTATCTCTCGCCCTTGCCGCAGGAAAACAGGCTACTTCAAAATTATGATCTCCAACCCTATTCGCGCGGACTTGGGGCGTACGGTCTGCCCGGAGATTTTTCATCCGTCTCGCGCTTTGTGCGCGCTCTGTTTGCAAAGGAGCACACTATTATGCCGTTGTGCGACGGTGCTTCTCAAAGCACCCACGCGGCAAGGCAAAGATTTTTTGATATTCTCGGCACCGTGTCGCTCCCTTACGGCATTGCGCGCACGGAAAACGGTAAGCCGATTTATACCGTCTATACCTCGTGTATCGATATAATTAGGAGAGAGTATTCGTATTTTACGTTTGAGGATAGAGAAATCCAAACATTCAAATTTTGATTTGTAGAACTGTTTAATTTGTATTTCACGGCTACAAATTCCCCTCACGGTGCGCTTTGCGTTAGCCTTCCCCCTGGGGGGAAGGTGGCGGCGTAGCCGACGGATGAGGGGTAAAAACCCTTGTACAATAACCCCTCATCAGTCGCTCTGCGACAGCTTCCCCCCAGGGGGAA
>JAZUBI010000054.1:0-11689 GCA_045638385.1 Eubacteriales bacterium | reverse complement strand
ATCAAGCCCTCCTTCTGCGGCCCCTGCTTCGGAGCAGGTGACGTTCCCGCAAATAACGGGCTCTCTCTCCGCCACACCACCAGAAACTTCCCCAACCGCGAAGGCTCAAAGCCCGGTGAGGGTCAGGTTTCGGGAGTTGCTCTCATGGATGCAAGAAGCATCGCGGCAACCGCGGCAAACGGCGGTAAGATAACCCCCGCTACCGATATCGATTACGATTACACCCCCATCGAATACGAATTTGATAAATCCGTGTACGAAAAGAGAATATACTACGGATACGGCAAGCCCCAGCCCGAGACAGAGCTCATCCTCGGCCCCAACATCACAAGCTGGCCGAGCCAGTATGAGCTTGCAGATAATTTGCTTGTAGAGCTCACCGCGGTAATTCACGACCCCGTAACAACAACAGACGAGCTTATCCCCTCGGGTGAGACAAGCTCATTGCGCTCAAACCCCATAAGACTCTCCGAATTTACACTCTCGCGCAGAGTTCCCGAGTACGTAGGACTTTCAAAGCTCGTCGCAAAGGACGAAGCGGCAAGACGCGCCGGCGAGATGCCCCAAAAGCTTTCCGAGGTACTCTCGAAGCTCGGAGATGCCAAGGAGCTTGCAAGAAACACTCAGTTCGGCTCTTGCGTATTTGCAAATAAGCCCGGCGATGGCTCGGCGCGCGAGCAGGCGGCATCCTGCCAGAAGGTTCTCGGCGGATTTGCAAACATCTGCTATGAATTTGCAACCAAACGCTACCGCTCCAACTGCATCAACTGGGGAATTCTTCCCTTCACGCTCGACCCCGAAACCAAGTTTGAGTACGAGATCGGAGATTGCGTATTCGTAGAAGGCATACGAAACGCTATTGCAAACGGTCAAGAGGAATTCAACGCCAAGGTAGTCCGCAAAAACGGCAGCGTTGAAGATCTTAAGCTTTACGTCAAGGGACTCACCGCAGAGGAAAAGGAGATCATACTCGCAGGCTGTCTTATGAACTACTACAAAATAAAAAATATGCATGCGTAAGCCGTAAGGAGATATGGTCATGTCACGATTCACAGACATACAGCTAAACGCTCTCGTCCCCACGCCCAAAAAGCTTCAGGCAGAGGACGGAGACCTTGTACTTTCCCCATATATTTCAACCGACTATGAGCCCTTCGCGGCATTTGCAAATACCTTTTGCGAGTCTGTTGAAAAAATATTCTCCAAAAAAAGCATAGCCACGGTAGCAAAGGGTGGAATAACCTTAAATTATAACGCTTGCCTCCCCGAAAACGCGTATACCTTTGACACTCTCGGAGAGACCGCTGTCCTTTGCGCTTCAAGCCGCGAGGGTATCGCCTATGCAGTTTCAACGCTTACCAACCTCGTTTCCTACGAGGACGGCGAGCTCAAAATAAGACGAGTCCACATTGAGGACGCCCCCGACAAGGATTACAGAACCCTTATGGTAGACCTCGGACGAGAGTGGCATCCCGCTCACCTCATTTACAGATATATCGACGTCTGCTTCATGTTTAAGATAAAGTACCTTCATCTTCATTTTATGGACGATCCGATATACACACTTCCCTCCCGCGTATTGCCCGACGTAACAAAGAACAGCCCCCACTACACCTTTGAGGATATAGAGAGCTTCCGCGCATACGCAAACGCAAGAGGTGTCAGCATTATCCCCGAAATCGAGGTTCCCGGACACGCGATCGCGCTCATCAAGGCTTATCCCGATCTCTTCGGACTCCGCATCGAGGGTGATGCAAGTGCCGCCGAGATAATCACCGAGCAGGGAGATAAGGTAAGCACAAACGGAATCCTCTGCGCAGGAAATAAGGAAAGCTTAGATGCAGTTCTCGCGCTTATAAACGAGGTCTGCGACCTCTTCCCCGAGTCAAAATACATCAACGTAGGCTGTGACGAGGCAAATATCAATGCTTGGAACTATTGCACGGAATGTAAGAGATACATGAAGGAGCACGGTCAATCCACGGTCAAGGAAATGTATTGTGAATTCATCGGAAAGATCACAAGCGCGGTCATTTCTCGCGGCAAGACCCCCATCGTATGGGAGGGCTTCCCGAAGGAATACTCCTACCTTGTACCCAAGGAGACCGTCGTTCTTTCATGGGAAAACCACTACAACTTTACAGAGGATCTCTTGGCAGACGGATTCCGTATCATCAACGCATCCTGGCAGCCGCTCTACATCGTTCCCACGTACGGCTTCGGCTGGGGATGCAAGGACATCTACGCATGGGACGTCTACAACTGGCAGCACTGGTGGGAAAAATCCCGTGCAACCGTCAACCCCGTGCACGTATCTCCCACAGAGCAAGTCATCGGCGCACAGATCTGCTCTTGGGAATGCACCTACGATCAAGAAATAAACAAGATATTCGAAAGCCTCTCAACCATGTCCGAGCGCACCTGGAACACAAGAAGAGTCTGCTCGCACGAGGATTTTGAAAACAGACTCAGACCCTTCCTCCAGAGAGTCGCAAGACTTATTCAGGACAGATAAAAAACAGATATAACCCCTCAAGGAGGCAAATAAAATGCAAAAAATAAGAATGACAACCCCCCTCGTCGAGATGGACGGCGACGAGATGACAAGAATTATCTGGAAGATGATAAAGGACGAGCTCCTCTATCCTTTCGTCGACCTCAAAACAGAATATTACGACCTCGGACTTCCCGAGAGAGAAAAAACGCAGGATAAGGTAACCTTTGACTCCGCATACGCAACTCAGAAATACGGCGTTGCGGTAAAATGCGCTACCATCACCCCAAATAAGCAGAGAGTTGAGGAGTATAACCTCACCAAAATGTGGAAATCCCCCAACGGAACCATCCGCGCCATCCTTGACGGTACGGTTTTCCGCGCGCCCATTATCATCGACTCGATAAAGCCGGTAGTCCGCAACTGGAAAAAGCCTATCACCATCGCGCGTCACGCATATGGCGACGTCTATAAGGCAACCGAGTACCGCGTACCCTGCGAGGGCGTAGCAACACTTTCCTTCAAGGGCAAGGACGGAACAGAGTTCTCCGAAACCGTCTACGATTTTGAGTGCGCAGGCGTTCTTCAGGGACAGTACAACAAGGACAGCTCTATAATCTCCTTTGCTCACTCCTGCTTCAAGTATGCGATAGATACAAAGCAGAGCCTCTGGTTCTCAACAAAGGATACTATCTCAAAGCAGTACGACCAGACCTTTAAGCTCATCTTCGAGGATATATACAACAAGGAATACAAGGCAAAGTTCGAGGAGCTTGGCATTGAGTATTTCTACACTCTCATCGATGACGCGGTCGCACGCGTTATCAGAAGCGAGGGCGGATATATCTGGGCATGCAAAAACTATGACGGCGACGTTATGTCGGATATGGTATCCACAGCATTCGGCTCACTCGCCATGATGACAAGTGTTCTCGTTTCTCCCGACGGAAATTATGAGTACGAGGCGGCGCACGGAACAGTAACCCGCCACTACTACCGCTACCTTAAGGGCGAAAACACCTCTACAAACCCGATGGCTACCATCTACGCATGGTCGGGCGCGCTCAGAAAGCGCGGCGAGCTTGACGGACTCGAAGAGCTTGTTGATTTCGCAGGCAAGCTTGAAGAGGCGTGCATCGATACGTTAAACGACGGAATCATGACAAAGGATCTCACAGGTCTTGTCGACGAGGGCGTTAAGGTAACGAGCGTAAACACACTTGAATTTATCAAGGCTATAAGAGAAAGACTTGAAAAAAAGCTTTAATTTAATAAAAAACGTCAGCGCGTGGCCAAATCGGCTTTGCGCTGACGCTTTTTTATTTATCTGATCTTTTATGCTTTATCGGCTTCCATTCAGCCCTTTTGAAAATCGAAACTGCGGCGATCGGAATATATGTCGCCATAAATACAGGGAACGTAACAGCCGCCCAGAATCTCTGCCATCCCGTGGCGCGGATGCGCTTTTTCTCTGTTATAACGGTAAGAACCGATACCATTGCAAAAAGCAGGTAGGCACCTACGCAGGTTATAGCGGATGAGATAAGCGAGCCCACGAAGGCATCGGGATCAACTGCCAATGTAAGTCCGAGTCCCAAAATATTTACTATGATAGATGCAAGCGAGATAAAAAACGCGGGTGACATCGTCATAATAAGATCGTAGTAGGAAAATCCCTTTCCCTTGAAAAATCCGCAGAGTAACTTACCGGTGTATTTTCCCAGCACCTGTATATATCCTCTGCACCAACGAAGTCTCTGCCACCAGGACGTCTTAAAATCGGTAGGCTGCTCGTCGTAGAGTATCGCATCATCACAGTATGCAACCGTCTCGCCCTCAAGAACGTTCTCAATGGTAAACTGAACGTCCTCGATAAGCAGATGATGTATCCAACCGCCCTGACGCTTGATTATATCCTTGTGAACAAGGAATCCCGTACCCTTTATCTCGCAGGTGGTACCGAGAACACTTCTGACACCGTTAAGCTGGCGTGACTCGCGCAAGAACCAAACAGAGTAGCCCTCGCTTATCCAGCTGTCTCCAAAGTTTTTGGAGTTGCGATATCCGGTTATAAGCCTCTCGCCCTCGGCAACGCACTTGTTCATTTCCGAGATGTAATTGGTCTCTAAAATATTATCCGCATCAACAATAATATATCCGTCGTATGCATCAAATCCAACGCTGTCTCTTATGTGATCAAAGAGCGCGCTGATAGCGTATCCCTTGCCCACAAGCTCTGTATTGTGCCGCTCAACAACCTCTGCCCCGTGCTCTCGCGCAACCGCGGCAGTAGCATCGGTGCAGTTGTCCGCTATAACGTAGGTCGTAACAAGCTCTGCGGGGTAATCCTGCGCCTTGATGCAGTCGCAAAGCTGATCGATAACGTTTTCCTCGTTTCTCGCGGCAATAAGGACCGCATATTTAAATCTTTTATCGGTCTCAGCGTACTTTCTCGGCTTTTTGATCAACGAAATGACTATGAATACCACCTGATATGCGTAGCACAGAATAAACGCGATGCCGAATATAATATTAAGGATATTAAGAATCTGAGTTATCATTTTCTTCAATCGGGATAGAAAGCTCTACGGTAAACTCGCCGTTTGACTCAAAATGAGCAAAGCTTCCTCCCATCTCCTCCATTATCTTGGCGCATGTCTTAAGTCCTATGCCGTTGCTCTCGGGGATCGCCACGTCCTTCGTGATCATATTTCGGCACACAATCAAGAACGAATCTCCGTCCACCGTTGCGCTCACCTTTATGGGGTAATCGTGAGCGGCGTACTTGATAATATTGGAAAACATATTATCGAGAACACGTCTTAGCTGTTTTTCATCAATACGTATCTTTGCGTCAGGAAATTCATTTTCCTCAAAGGTAAAGCCCTTTTCGAAAAGGAGGATCTGTTGCTCTGCGAAAACGTGACCAAGCCACTCGCGAGCATCAACGGGCAAGCATTCAAGCTTCGCCTCACCCTTTCCAAAGACAAGGAAATATGAGAACATATCGTCGGAAAGGTTCTTAAGTCTCATCGCGTTATCGCGGCACGCGCTGATATATTCCTGATTCTGCTCATCATTATTCTGCATCTCAATGAGCTCAAGATAACCGAGAAGAACGGTAAGAGGTGTTCTTATATCGTGAGACATCGCGGTAATAAGTCCCGCGTTCGCCTCCCAAGCCCTCTTTTCCTTGGACATCTTGTCAACTATCGCGTCTCTCATGCTGTTAACGTCGTCTGCAAGATTGGAAATATCGTCATTTCCGTCGTCCTTGATATAGCGGTCATAATCTCCGCGCTCTACCTGACGAACGTTAGACGCAAGCTGCTTAATTCTTCTCGTTACAGTGTAGAAGTACATAAGGATAACTATCGCAATAGTTCCCATAGCGCTCACAACGCTGACGGCAAAGACGATATTGTTCATCGCCTCCTCGGTGAAGTCGACGATACTTACAAGAAGCGTTCCGTCAACGAAATAGACGGGGCGAACGTTGCTGTTATCGCTCAATGCCTCCTTAAGAGCGGTACGGTAGTTGCTTCTTGCTTCCTCTGTAAGATATTTTTCAAAGCTTCTGTCACCCGAGAACCATCCCTCGTAAAAGCCCTCTCCAACGTGCTTGTCCTCGGTCTCGCTTTCGGTTTCGGTCTCAGTCTCGGTCTCGGTCAGTATCTCAGAGCCGGTCTCGGTCTCGGAGGGCACAAGCTCTTCTCCGCTCTCGCCGCCGGTCTCGTCATCACCGCTCTCGTTTTCGTCGGGAAGCTTAATATCCTCATCGTCCTTGAAATCCTCAAACCAATCGGGAGCATAAACAAGGTTCTGATCCTTAAATATGATAATATCAACGTACCATCCGCCGCGCCACTTTGAGATCGCATCGGTGTCGTTTATAGAAAGCTTGTTATCTGCAACGTATTCCTGGAAATTTGCGGTATATTTTTCGGCTCTCTGCTGCTTGTTGCTTTCATCAAGATAGTAACGCCAGACCAAAAATCCGCCAAACTCATATACCGTAAAGAACGCGATAACCGCGAGAACAATAGAGGAAAGAAGCACCGCAACAAGCTTAAAACGAAGCGAGACAAATCTTTTTCTCTTATTCAAATCTGTACCCCTTTCCCCAAACGGTCTTTATAAGCTTCGGATTTGATGGGTTGTCCTCTAATTTCTTTCGAAGATTGAGCATGTTTACCATAATATTGTTTGCGCTCGAGGGCAAAGCCTTCTCGCCCCAAACGTCCTCATATATCTTGTTTGTTTCCACCGTCTCTCCGCGCTTGCTGAGAAGATAGAAGAATATCTCGCTCTCCTTGTCTCGAAGAATGACCTCCTCGCCTGCGCGGCGAATGGTCTTGTCCTTCATGTCGACCTCGACAGAGCACGGAAGGGCTATAATATCCTTTTCACCCTCCTTGCCGCGGTAGATGGTATATCTGCGAAGGAGAGATGCAACCTTGAGCATAAGCTCTGTTGAGGAGAAGGGCTTGACGAGATAGTCGTCACCGCCTCCGAGATAAGCGCCCTCCTTGTCGGAATCAAGCGACTTGGCGGTCAAAAACAGTATGGGCAGGTTAGAAAACTCACGAATAGCCACAGTTGCCTCGATTCCGGATACGCGCGGCATCATAATATCCATGATGATAAGATCGACGTCACCCTCACGGGCTCTTTCGATCGCCTCTGCACCGTTTACCGCTTCGCAAACGTTATATCCTTTTTTCTGAAGCAAAAGACGGAGGATCTTTCTTATATCCGCCTCATCGTCTGCTATAAGTATGTTTATCTGCTCTGACATTTCACATCACCGCCCAAATATCTTTATCGCTCTTTAGATTATATCATATAATGTAGCATTAGAGGGAGAAAAAAGCTTTTTTTAAGATAATTTAAGAAAAATGTCGGCAGCTAAAGCTCCCGACACTTTAAATTATTTTTTCTTTTCAGCTGTCCCCAAAAGCTTTTTGTTGTTGAATCCGAGGATATACGCGCCCATGATCACCGCAAGTGCGGGAAGAGTGGTAATAAAGTGCATAAACCACACGCTGTTGAGCGCAACTCCGCCAACGTTTATAGCAAGGAGTCCGAGATACATTCCCTCTATTACAAGCTTTATAACCGTTGCAACAGCGGCAACAGACTCAAGCGGTCCGACACTCTCAAACCACATAGCAAACGACATAATAAGCGCAAGCAAAAGATTCAAGGAGTTCGCAAGCAGCCACATCTTAAGCGGAACCGTGTAATCCTTCTTTATCTTTCCAAGATCAGCGCTCAGTCTATCCGAAGAGCCAACCTTCCACATTGCAACGTACTGCAAAAAGAGGAAGAAAAATACAGCAAATATGCTTGTAGCTATACGCAAACCGTCATTCTGCGCCTTGCTTGCGGCAAGCGCGAGTGTTATACCGAAAAGTCCTATGGCAAACTGATTCAAAAACAGATGCACGCTCTCATAGGAGTAACGGCTCATAAACTGCTTCATACTGTAATCCTTTCAAATCATCGTCATTATTCCCGTGCTGTCAAGCATTATATATATCTATTATATTAGATTTATGTGTTTTTTTCAATAAGCATGTGTGAAAATTTACAGAATATCCACTAAATTATTAAAATATCGTGTATAATTGAGATGGAAAAGCATTTTTTTCGACAAATTTGAAAGGAGATAGCCGTGTCAAATAACATTTGTATGGATGAATTTCCGCAGGTAGTGCGCGAATTTGCATCCTATAAAACCGCCATACAAAACTGCTCGCCCAATACCGCGGACGAGTATCTTCTCGACCTCCGTACCTTTTTTCGCTATCTTCTGGCAAAGGACAGAGGCATAAACCCCGATTCAGACGAATTTTGCGAAATAGACATACGCGAAATCGATATAAGCTACATAAAAGGCATAACTCAGGAGCGCATATACGACTTTTTGCTCTACACCGGCAGTGTCCGCAGGAACATGTGGTCAGCCAAGGCAAGAAAGCTCTCGGCTATAAAGGGACTTTTTAAATTCTTGACCGTAAAGCGCGGATATCTCACTGAAAACCCCGCCGCTAATATCGAAGCTCCAAAGCGTAATAAAACGCTCCCGAAATTTCTCTCGCTCGACGAATCAAAAATGCTCCTCGATGCCGTCCGCAACGACACCGAATCGCGTTCACGCCTCAGAGACCTTTGTATCATAACACTTTTTCTGAATTGCGGAATGCGACTTAACGAGCTTGTCGGAATAAGCATCCCCGATCTCGACAAGGAGCTTATGCACGTCAGAGTGCTCGGAAAGGGCGCCAAGGAGCGAATAATCTACCTCAACGATGCGTGTAAAAGTGTGCTCGCAGACTACCTTATAAACGTGCGTCTCACAGAAAAATACCGCCGTTTGTCGGATAAAGCGCTCTTCTTATCAAACAGAGATAGCCGCATAACCGACAAAATGGTGCAGAAGATAGTCTACAAATATCTCGATATGGCAGGACTCGGCTCAAAGCACTATTCGGTGCATAAGCTCCGCCATACCGCCGCAACACTAATGTACCAGTCGGGGAACGTCGACATAAGAGTTTTAAAGGACATCCTCGGTCACGAGCAGCTCAATACCACACAAATATACACGCACGTCAGCGACGTAAATATGATGAACGCAATGGGCGAAAACCCGCTTGCAAATCTAATCGACACTAAGGCCGACAAGAAAAACAACGATCAATAAAACACGGCAAATCGGAGATGCGCGTCTTCAAAAAACAGACTCGCAACACCGCCCTCATCCCAAAACGCAAAGAAAGGAGAAAATAATGAAAGACCTGTCACAAATACCGGTATCTGATCTTCACGGCGTAGGCCGCGTAAAGGCACAGGCATACGCATCCGCAGGTGTCTATTCTCTCCTTGACCTGCTCTATTATTTCCCAAGAGCATATGAAAACCGCGCAAACATAGTTCCGCTTGCCGCGACAAGCTCAGAGAGTAAATGCGCAACGGTGCTCACCGTCGCAACAGAGCCTAAAATAGCAAATATACGCCGAGGCATGTCTCTGCTCAAGTTCCGCGCGTTTGACGACAGCGGTATATGCGACATAACATACTTTAATCAAAACTACCTCAAGGACAAATTCCCCATCGGCTCAACCTTCCGCTTTTTCGGAAAGGTAGAGAGAAAAAAGAGCAAATTCGAAATGATCTCCCCCGCCGCAGAGCCGTGGGTCGAATCTTTCCCACCGCCCCCGTTTTTCCCGATATATAAGCTCTCCGAGGGACTTTCTCAAAAGCAGATCGCACAAAATATCGATGACGTGCTCCCCCTCGCGTCCGCCGCATTGGCAGACCCGATCCCGGACAGTATAAGGCTTAAGTACAATCTCTGCACAGTGCATTTTGCACTAAAGCAGATACACAAGCCCGATAGCTACGCATCGCTGGCAATAGCCAAGCGCAGACTCATATTCGATGAATTTTTCCTTTTTGCAACCGGACTGCGCGCGCAGGGCGGTAAGGTGCAGAGATTCACCGCTCCCCCCTGCCCCGATACCGACATTTCTCCCCTGCTCTCACTCCTTCCGTACGAGCTGACCGGAGCGCAAAAAAAGACGGTCGCGGACATCTCGCACGATATGGCAAAACGAGAGCCTATGAGCAGAATCGTCATAGGAGACGTCGGATGCGGAAAGACCGCATGCGCAACAGCCGCAATATATATCGCAGTCAAAAACGGTTATCAGGCGGCACTTATGGCGCCCACCGAGATACTCGCAAATCAGCACTATAACGACCTTAAGCCATTGCTTGACAAGCTCGGAATATCCACAGCCCTGCTCACGGGCTCGGTCACCGCGGCTAACAAGCGCAAAATACACGCCGCAATGAAGGCGGAAAACGAGGACGAGCGCATCGACGTCGTAATAGGCACTCAGGCGCTCCTTTCCGAGGGCGCAGATTTCATAAGCCCCGGACTTGTAATAACCGACGAGCAGCACAGATTCGGCGTAAATCAAAGAGCCGCGCTCTCAGAAAAAAACAAGCACACACACGTCCTTGTAATGAGCGCAACTCCGATACCGCGTTCACTCGCGCTCGTTATGTACGGTGACTTAAAAATGTCCAAGATTGACGAAATGCCCCCCGGCAGACAGCGCGTTGATACATTCCTGGTCGACGAAAGCTACCGCGCAAGGCTGGATGCCTTCATCAAAAAGCAGGTAGATAACGGCGGTCAAGTCTATATCGTCTGTCCTGCGGTCGAGGAGCAGGAGGAGATCGACTCAAGCGAGCTTGACATGTCGGAAATTTCAATTTTCGGCGAGGAATTGAAGCTCTTTGCCATCGAAGAACGCATGAAAAAGCAGAAGCCGACACTAAAAGCGGCTGTGGGATACGCAGATGAGCTTGCAGAAAGACTCATGGGATATTCCGTAGCATTTGTGCACGGCAAAATGAAGGCCGCGCAAAAGGACGACGTAATGCGCCGCTTTGCCGACGGAGAGATCAAGATCCTCGTCTCAACCACCGTCATCGAGGTCGGAGTAAACGTGCCTGCGGCAAGCCTTATGATAGTAGAGAACGCAGAAAGATTCGGACTTTCACAGCTTCATCAGCTTCGCGGACGAGTCGGACGAGGACAAAGAAAATCATATTGCGTGCTCGTCTCGGGCGAGAACGGACTCGGTAACACCGCAAAGCAAAGGCTACGGACAATGTGCGATTGCTATAACGGATTTGAGATAGCGGAGGTCGACTTAAAGCTCCGCGGACCGGGTGATTTCCTTGCATTTTCGGGCAACTCCTCCATCCGCCAGAGCGGAAGCCTCAGCTTCAACCTGGCAGATATGTGCGAGGATTCCGAGCTTATGAGCGACGCTTTTGCCGCCGCAAATGATTTCATCCAAAACGATCCCACACTCGATAGCTATCCGCCGCTCAAAGCCGCGGCAGAGCGCATGTTCACCAATAAAGGCGACATAATCAGCTAACATAAAAAAAACACTTGCATTGATATGCAAGTGTTTTTTGATCTCAAATTTTGATTTGTCGGGGATGCGAGGGATGCGCGTGGGGGGATTTTCCAGGGAAAATACACGAACCTGCGTTGCAGGATTCGTTGCGGGCTTGCTGCGCAAGCTATCCGCCCAAGTCCCCCCACACCCCCAAAACCCCAACCTATATAAGGTCATGGTTAAAACGGTTTACTAAACTACACCG
>JAZUBI010000053.1:0-3991 GCA_045638385.1 Eubacteriales bacterium | reverse complement strand
GATTCGGCAGAGGCTTTCAAGGGAAAAACTGTTGGAAGTCTTTATGAAAAGATGCTCGGAAGCCTTAAAGCGGCTGAAGAAGAGCAAGAAGAATCCGAAGAAGTCGGTGAAGAATTCTACTTTGCAACCGAATTCTTGGAGCCCGAAGAGGATGAAGAACCTATTACCGAGTCCGAGACTGAGGCTGAGGTTGAGGCTGAGGAAGACGCAGAGGCTTAATCCTGATTTACTGAAAAGAATTTGTATTAAATAGAAAGGAATTATCCAAAATGGCTACTATTACTGCAAAAGACGTTGCTGCTCTCAGAGCAAAGACCGGTATCGGTATGATGGAGTGCAAGAAGGCACTTGTTGAGGCAGATGGCGATATGGATGCTGCTATAAAGCTTCTTCGTGAGAAGGGTGAGCTTAAGGCTGAGTCCAAGATGGCTACCAGAATCGCAGCAGACGGTCTCGTTGACGTTCTCAGCGTAGACGGCAAGACTGCAATCGTTGAGGTTAACACCGAGACAGACTTCGTTGCAAAGAACGAAATGTTCAAGACTTTCGTTAAGAACCTTCTTAAGGTTATCATCGACACTAACCCCGCTGACGTTGAGGCTCTCAATGCTTCCGATTACGAGGGTGTTACCGTTGAGGCTAAGCTCAAGGAGCTTATATTCCAGATCGGTGAGAAGATCACCGTTCGCCGCTTCGCTGTTGTAGAGGGTACTACCAGCACATACATTCACGGTATGGGCTCTATCGGCGTTATCGTTAAGTTCGACACCGATTGCGCAGATAAGGACGGCTTTGCTGAGTTTGCAAAGAACGTTGCTCTCCAGGTTGGCGCATATCCTACTCCTTACCTCGACAGAGACAGCGTTCCCGCTTCTGTTATCGAGAACGAGAAGAACATCATCAAGGCTCACCTTGCTAACGATCCTAAGATGGCAGGCAAGCCCGAGAAGGTTCTTGACGGTATCGTAATGGGTAAGCTCGGCAAGTTCTATGAGAACAACTGCCTTGTTGACATGGAGTACGTTAAGGCTGAGGATCACGAGAGCGTTGCTAAGTACATCGCTAACACTGCTAAGGCTCTTGGCGGTTCTATCAAGGTTGCATCCTTCGTTCGTTTCGAGAAGGGTGAGGGCATTGAGAAGAGACAGGACGACCTCGCTGCTGAGGTTGCTAAGCTCACAGGTCAGGCTTAATTTAAACCTAAAATACAGAAAAACCTCCCTTTTTGGGAGGTTTTTCAATAATTGAACGGAGGTGTACGGATGCATGAAGAATATATGAATATCGCTCTTTGCGAGGCGCGCGCTGCGGCGAACGAGGGCGAGATACCGGTTGGCGCTGTTATCGTAAAGGACGGTGCGGTTATAGCATCTGCGCACAACAACCGTGAGACAAGTGGGGATGCTACTGGACACGCCGAGGTGCTTGCGATTCGAAAGGCTTGCAATGCTCTTGGAGGCTGGCATCTTGAAAAATGCACGCTTTACGTTACTCTTGAGCCTTGTCCGATGTGCATGGGCGCTATCATCAATGCGAGAGTCGGATGCGTGGTCTTCGGCGCAAAGGATGCAAAAGCGGGAGCTTGCGGAAGCGTTTTGGATCTTCGAAATTACCCTTTAAATCATAAGCCGAGTGTTGAAGCCGGTTTTATGAAGGAAGAATGCGCGGCGATCTTATCTGAATTTTTCAAGGAAAGAAGGCAATAGACATGAATGAGAACAACGAGTTTGAATATACGGTTGCAAAAAAGGTAGAGGGAAAATACCGTTTATGCAGATTACTGATGATATTGGGATACGTGCTTTTCGGAGCGGCGTATTTCTTCGGCCTTGCCATAGCGCATTTGTATCCGTTGATGGCATTTGTCGTGCTGCTTGAGTGGATACTTATATTCTTCACCTGGAGATTCGTTTCCATTGAATACAGATATGAAACCGTGTCGGGCGGCATAAGCTTTTATAAGGTCTTGGGCGGAAAAAAGAAAAAGCTTTTGCTCGAAATGAGGATAAAGGAGTTTGAAGAAATTTCTCCTGTGGATGCAGAGGCAAAGGCGCGCATTGCAAGCATGAGCTTTGACAGATCGTATAATTTTGCAAGGAGCGAGAAAATGGAGGATGACAAATACTTTGCAACCTTCAAAAATGAAGCGGGCAAGAGTGCTATTGTCTATTTTGAGGCGACAGAGCAGTCATTAAAGATATTACGCTTTTACAACTCACATACTACGGTCTTAAAAACAAGATATTGATGGGGAGCGTTATGGAGCTTTGGGATCTTTATAATGAAAACAGAATAAAGCTTGAAAAAACCATGGTGCGCGGTGAAAAACAGCCTGATGGCGTATACAGAATCGTCGTTCATGCCTGCATATTCAATTCGCAGGGTGAAATGCTGATACAGCAAAGACAGCCGTTTAAGTCAGGATGGTCGAATATGTGGGACGTTACCGTGGGCGGCAGTGCGGTTTCGGGTGATTCGAGCCGTACCGCTGTTGAGCGGGAGCTTTTTGAGGAGCTTGGACTTAAAATGTCCTTCGAGGGTGTTCTTCCTGCCTTGACTCTCACCCCTGACGGTGTGTTTGATGATTTTTATATTGCCGTACGCGACGATGTTGATGTTTCCGCGCTTAAGCTTCAATACAGCGAGGTTCAGGCTGTCAAATGGGCGAGCCGTGACGAGATAATATCAATGATAAGAGATGGAAGCTTTATCCCGTACGCGGAGAGCTTTATTGATTTTATATATCATCTGCGCGAGTATAAGAGGGCATTGACCGATATTGACAGGACGGTACAGGAGAAAGAACCGTAAACAGAAAAACCGCATCGCTTTTGCGATGCGGTTTTCTGTTTATTAAAATTACGCCTTAAGTCTTGCCTCAAGAGCTGCAAGCTCGTCGTACATAGTCTGGGGAACTCTGTCGCCGACCTGTGCATAGAACGCCTTGATGTTCTCAACGTCCTCGAGCCAAGAAGCCTTATCAACGGTAAGGAGCTCCTTGATGGTGTCAAGAGTAACGTCGTTGAGTCCCTCGATGCAGATGTCCTCTGCCTTCGGAATATATCCGATAGCAGTGATGTCTGCGTCAACCTTACCCTCGCAACGAGCAAGGATCCACATAAGAACTCTCATGTTGTCACCGAATCCGGGCCAGATGAAGTTGCCTTCAGCATCGGTGCGGAACCAGTTAACGTGGAAGATCTTGGGAGCGTTGGGAATTGTGGTACCCATCTTGAGCCAGTGTGCCCAATAGTCACCCATGTCGTAGCCTACGAAGGGTCTCATAGCCATAGGATCGCGACGAACTACGCCGACAGCACCTGCTGCAGCTGCGGTTGTCTCACTCGCCATGATGGAGCCGACGAATGCACCGTTCTGCCAAGATGTTGACTGGTAAACAAGGGGAGCGGTCTTAGCACGGCGTCCGCCAAATACGATAGCGGAGATCGGAACACCTGCGGGATTAGCAAACTCCTTGGAGATGCAGGGGCAATTTTCAGCCTTTGCTGTAAATCTGGAGTTAGGATGAGCACCGGATGTTTCGAGCTTTCTGGTCTTGTCGTAGGAGTTGAAGTCCCAAGCGTTTCCTCTCCAGTCGATTGCTTCTGCGGGAGGATTCTTGTCGAGACCTTCCCACCAAACAGTGTTGTCCTTGGTGTTGTGAACAACATTGGTGAAGATGGTATCCTTCATTGTTGTATAGAGAGCGTTGGGGTTGGAGTTGAGGTTTGTACCGGGAGCAACGCCGAAGAATCCGTTTTCGGGGTTAACTGCCCAGAGTCTTCCGTCCTCACCTACACGGAGCCAGGCGATATCGTCGCCTACGCACCAAACCTTATAGCCCTGCTTGGAGTAATACTCCGGAGGAATGAGCATTGCAAGGTTGGTCTTTCCGCATGCGGAGGGGAATGCAGCGCAGACGTACTTTGTCTCGCCATTGGGATACTCAACACCGAGGATGAGCATGTGCTCTGCCATCCAGCCCTCTTTA
>JAZUBI010000052.1:0-2414 GCA_045638385.1 Eubacteriales bacterium | reverse complement strand
TTTCTCAAGGAAGATTTTCGGAGCTTTCGGATCGAGCAAGAAAATATGTAAATGCATTGAAATAATTGTAAATCGAACGGATAGAATATATCCGTTCGATTTTTGTATTGTTTCTTCAAATCAGGATAAAATATTAAAAATGAAGTTGAAATTTGATTTGGAGAATATATGCAAGAAAAAAAGCGATTGACGGGCGATTATCGGGAAAATATTAAGCTTGTAGACTCGATACTTCATCCGCAAAGAAATTTTGATATAATAAAAAAGACTCTGCGCGTCGGTGACGGAGAGCTTACCCTTTATTTCATCGACGGCTTTATCAAGGATGCCGTTATGCAGAAGCTGATGGTCTATCTGCTTTCGCTCAAGGGGCTTGGCTCGAAGACCGACGGGAGCTGTGAGAATTGGGAAAAAACTGCGCCTCCCGGTCATAAGGTTGCCGCGTTTATCCACGCGCATATGCCTTACGTTGAGACCGAATCGACCTGTGAGCTTGACGTGCTGATCCACATGCTCATGTCGGGTGCGGCGATAGCTCTCGGTAGCGCGTTTGGCGAATACGGCGTTATAATCGATGCGCGGACCTATCCCGCGAGAGATACCGCAGAGCCCGAGGGCGATAAGGTGATGCGAGGCGCGAGAGACGGATTTGTTGAGACACTTATCTTTAACACCGCGCTCATCCGCCGCCGCATCCGCAATCCGGAGCTTACAATGTCATATATGAGCATCGGAAAAAGCTCAAGGACGGATATAGTCGTCTCATATATGGCGGACAGAGCCGACATGGAATACGTTGAGAAAATAAAGAAAAGGCTTGGCGAAATAAAGACCGATTCGCTCACTCTCGGCCACGAATCATTGGCGGAGTGCCTGATAAAACAAAAATGGTACAATCCCTTTCCGAAGATAAGGTACACCGAGCGCCCCGATTCTGCCGCCGCGCAGCTGCTTGAGGGAAGCGTGCTTATCATGTGCGACAACTCGCCAGAGGTAATGATATTGCCGACCTCGATCTTTGATTTTATGCAGGAGACGAACGATTTTTACTTTCCGCCGCTGACGGGAACTTATATAAGGATAGTAAGGCACATCGTCTTTTTCCTGGCGCTTTATATGATCCCTATGTGGTTTTTGCTTGTGAACAACCCACAGCTCGTGCCTCGGTGGCTTGAATTTACCATACCGCGAGAGGCGGGAAGATTACCACTGATCGCACAGCTTCTTTTGGTCGAGTTCATTATTGACGGACTCAGAATGGCGTCCTTAAACACGCCGAATATGCTATCAAATTCCTTGTCGGTCGTGGGCGGACTGATACTTGGCGACTTTGCCGTGAGTATAGGATGGCTTATTCCGGAGGTCATACTCTATATGGCGTTCGTGGCTATTGCCAATTTCACACAGAGGAGCTACGAGCTCGGATACGCGATTAAATTTTTGCGCATCCTGCTTCTCATCCTGACGGCGATATTCGGTCTGTGGGGATTTGTCGGAGGCAGTGTGCTGATCCTTATTTTGCTTCTCACAAACAAAACCGTGAACGGAAAGAGAAGCTATCTCTACCCACTGATTCCTTTTAATTATAAAGCCTTGAGGTCGCTCTTTGTGCGAGTGAAAAAATACGATTAAAAAAGGCGACAGCTCTGAGGAGGGACTTTTCAACATGTTGAAAACTCAAAGCGAAAATCCTTATTGCCTGTTGAAAACTCCGCCGTTTTTCGGCGGAGTTGCCCATTTTTGCAGGGATTTTGAGCATTTTGAGTAAACAGTAAAGAACATATGAAGCAGACTCATAGAAATATCCATTAAAATTTTCTTCGGTTTGGGGTTGACAATATAGAACATATGTGCTATAATTTCACCAAGATCAGATAAATTTTACGTAAAATACGATCTTTCTTCGGTTTATTCTTGCGCAAAAATAAACCGAAAATCAATCAAAAAACAAAAAATTATTTACAAAAAAGGAGACAAAAATGAGTAATACCGAAAAGGGTGTATTGATCTTTAGTGAGTGGTTCGAGGCTATGAAAAAGCTCAACCCAAATGAATTTAAAAAGCTTATGCTTGCTATTTACGATTTTCAGATGAAGGGCATAGAACCCCCTGAATTCTATGGAAAAACCGCACTTGTGGCGGATATGATATTCCCGTACATACGCAGAAGAGTTGCGGCGGCGGAGGCGGCAAAAAAGGCGAGCGAAAACCGCGCTAAGCAGTTCTGTGACAACCCGATAGTCAACGATCTTTTGAGAAAGCGCGCTGCTAAGTGATCTGCAGCTTGCCATAAAGCAGAGCCACAGCCTACCCTGTATCGAAGCCGATGCTAAAGAATAGAATAAAATAGTATAGTGTAGTATAGTGTAGTATAGAATAGTATAAAGTCGGATCGTAGCCATGTCGTTCTGTGA
>JAZUBI010000051.1:0-9006 GCA_045638385.1 Eubacteriales bacterium | reverse complement strand
CACCGTGTCTATCGTTAAACACGCGTGAGCATAAATCCCTTACACCGTAAGACTGTTTCTCGCATCAAAGACGGTTAAAATCGATAGTCTTCTACTCATCCGTCTCGGCTTCGCCGAGCCACCTTCCCTCACAAGGGAAGGCTAACGCAAAGCGTGACGTGAGGGAAATTTATAGCCATGAAATACAAATTAAACAGTTCGACAAATCAAAATTTGAATTACTATCAAAACTTTTCTTTGCCGCCACAAGAAAAGAGCGCAAACCCCTTGACATAATTCGATAGATATGATAGAATACATAATTGAATTAAAAAATTTTTATATCCGCACAAGCCATGTGCGGGATAGGAGGAAAAATGAAAAACACAGAAAAGACAATGGACAAAATCGTAGCCCTCTGTAAAGGACGCGGCTTCATCTTCGCAGGCTCCGAAATATACGGCGGACTTGCAAACACCTGGGACTACGGACCCCTCGGCGTTGAGCTTAAGAACAACGTTAAGAAGGCATGGTGGAAGAAATTCGTCCAGGAGAACAAATACAACGTCGGACTTGACGCGGCGATCCTCATGAACCCCCAGACATGGGTAGCATCGGGACATCTTGCAGGCTTCTCCGACCCCCTTATGGACTGTAAGGAATGTAAGGAGCGCTTCAGAGCTGACAAGCTCATCGAGGATTGGTGCGCAGAAACAGGCTTTGAGCTTCCCAAGCCCATCGACGCATTTACACACGCTGAGATGAAGGCATTTGTGGACGAGCACAATATCCCTTGCCCCACATGTAAGAAGCACAACTTCACCGACATCCGTCAGTTCAACCTTATGTTCAAGACATTCCAGGGCGTAACCGAGGACGCAAAGAACACAGTATATCTCCGTCCCGAGACCGCGCAGGGAATTTTCACAAACTTTGTAAACGTACAGAGAACAACAAGAAAGAAGATGCCCTTCGGTATCGCGCAGATCGGAAAATCCTTCCGTAACGAGATCACCCCCGGCAACTTCATCTTCCGTGTCCGCGAGTTCGAGCAGATGGAGCTTGAATTCTTCTGCAAGCCCGGCACAGACCTTGAGTGGTTCTCATACTGGAGAGAGTTCTGCCACAATTGGCTTCTTTCCATCGGTCTTAAGGACGAGAACATTCGCCTCCGCGACCACGATCCCGAGGAGCTTTGCTTCTACTCCAAGGCAACAACAGACTTCGAGTTCCTCTTCCCGTTCGGATGGGGCGAGCTCTGGGGCGTTGCCGACAGAACAGACTATGACCTTACCCAGCATCAGAACACATCCGGCAAGGATCTCTCCTATTTCGATCCCGAAACCAACGAGAGATACATTCCCTACGTTGTCGAGCCCTCTCTCGGCGTAGAGAGAACAGTCCTCTCCGTCCTCTGCGACGCATATGACGAGGAGGTCATCGACGCAGAAAAGAACGATGTAAGAACAGTAATGCGCTTCCATCCCGCGCTCGCTCCTATGAAGGCAGCGGTTCTTCCTCTCTCAAAGAAGCTCTCCGACAAGGCAACCGAGATCTACGAGGAGCTCTCCAAGTACTTCAGCGTTGACTATGACGAGGCAGGCTCTATCGGTAAGAGATACCGCCGTCAGGACGAGATCGGAACACCTCTTTGCATCACGGTTGACTTCGAGACCGTTGGAGACGCAGAGAAGGAAGGCGACGGATGCGTAACCGTCCGCGACAGAGACACAATGGAGCAGGTAAGACTTCCCATCAGCGAGCTCCGCGCGTACATCGAGAAGAAGATCGAATTCTGATAAAAAGTAAATATGGAAAATTTCGTACTCTTCGGCACGCTTTTCAACGTGCTGACGGTTATCGTAGGCTCGCTTATCGGACTTTTGGCGAGAAGACTTGGTCTTGCCGGCAAAAAGGGTGAGAAAAACGACCGCTTGTCAGACGCTGTCTTCAAAGGACTCGGACTTTGCGTTTTGCTCATCGGAATAGGCGGCGCGATAGAGGGTGCGGTAAATTCAATGATAATCTCGGCGTTTCCCACCGGAAACGTCGAGTTTTCAGAATTGCCGACCGAAAGAACGCTGATCATTATAATTTCAACCGTTCTCGGCGCGCTTGCGGGCACTCTGCTCGATCTTGACCGCCGCATAAATTCGCTCGGAGACAAGCTCGAGAGCAGAATGAAGGGCAGGGGCGGCAAAATATCCGAGGGCTTCGTTTCGGCATCTCTGCTGTTTTGCGTAGGATCAATGACGGTCGTCGGAGCAATGAACAGCGGAATATCGGGCAATCACACGCTCCTTATCACAAAAAGCGTAATGGATTTCATCTCATCCATCATCTTCGCCTCGGCAATGGGGCTTGGAGTCCTGTTTTCTGCGGCATTCGTGCTTGTTTATCAGGGCGCGATAACCCTGCTTGCGGCGTGGATAGGGCCGTTTCTCTCGGCTGACGTTATCACCTGCATGAGCGCAGTCGGCTCGTTGCTTATAATCGCGCTCGGACTCAATATTCTCGGCGCAACCAAAATAAAAATCATGAATTATCTTCCCGCGATGTTTTTGCCGATAGGGCTCATACCTCTCTGGGATTTTTGCGCATCGCATATGGGGTAAAGGAGAAAAATGAACACAGCTGTTTTTGATGTAAAAAAATACGGCGCAAAATCGGACGGTGTCACGCTCAACACATGCGCTGTACAATCAGCGATAGACGCATGCTCGGAGAGCGGAGGAGGCACCGTTCTTTTTGATTCGGGCGACTTTGTTCTGTCCTCTGTGTTTTTGCGCGACAACGTGCGAATCTTAATAGAAAAGGACGCCAGAATACTCGGCGCGCCCCATTTTGACGATTATTGCTTCCACGAAAAAATAGATTATCCCGCATACCAGGATCAGTCGCACACATATTTTGACTGCTCAATGTTCGTCGGCAGAAATTGCGAAAATATCGCAATTGTGGGCGAGGGCACGGTAGATATGCGAAGCGTGTGGGACGAGGAAAACAAGCGAGATATCGTTCATCGCGGACCCAAGTGCATCGCGCTCAAGGAGTGCCGCGGCGTTGAATTGAGCGGAATCACTGTGCTCAATGCCACCGACCTCGCGATATACTTCGCGGGCTGTGAGGACGTTTATATCAAGGACATCTCAATGCGTGTCTATATCGACGGAATCTCACCCGATAACTCAAAGCGCGTGAGGATCGAGAATTGCGATATAGAATGCGGAGACGACGGAATAGTCTTCAAATCATCCTACACACTCAACCGCATAGACGTCTGCCGCGATATAACGGTGAAAAATTGCCGTGTAAAGAGTCGCTGCTCCGCGATAAAGTTCGGAACCGAGACCAACGGCGGCTTTTACAACATCGAAATAGACGGCGTTGACGTGCGCGAGACGAGAATAACCGGAATCGCCATAGAGAGCGTAGACGGCGCGATAATAGACGGACTCACGCTAAAAAACATCAAAATGCGCAACGTGGGTGCGCCTCTCTTTATCCATCTTGGAAATAGAATGAGAGGACCCGAGGGACTCGAGATCGGTCGCATCCGCAACGTAACACTTGAAAATATTACCTCCGAAGGGCCTTATGAGCCGTACGAGGCTGTTGCGTGGAATTACAAGAGCTTTAAAGAGAATGATACGCTGCAATACCCCTGGAGCATGAATTCAAAGCCTGCGGAAAAGCAATTATCCTCAAATGTCTGCGGCTTGCCGGGCATACCGCTTGAAAATATCACTCTGCGCAACATAAGTTTTGTCCTTGAGGGAGGAGTGACCGAATATGATCCGGAGGTTCCCGATAAAGCCCCCGAATACCCCGAGGTATACGTTTACGGCAGAGAGCTCCCCGCAAAGGGAATCTTTTTCAGACACATAAACGGTCTCTTGCTTGAAAACGTCAAGATCACAACCTACCGCGATGACGCGAGAGAGGATTTTGTCTTCGTTGACACAGAGAATCTCACAATCAGATAAAAGAACAGCGTGACTCACAAAAAACGTGCGTCACGCTGATTTTTTTATTCTTCTTTCCAAACCGTGTCGGGCTTGTCCTTGTATTTCTTTTTAAATATCCGCCTTCGGAATAGGAAGATAGTGTAAACCACCCAAAGCACGAAGAATATCGCGCAAGCGATGATCGCGTTTAAGAATGATCCGCCTGCAAAAGAAAGCAGGAAGAGAAGGGGAGCGATCATGACCATAGCGGGGAAGTTTGAGAGTATGTAGAGCGTAGAGGTGGGGGTCTTAAGAGAGGGATCGACCTCTTTCATAAGGATCATACCGTTAGACGCCGTACCTGTGAGCGTACCAAAGCTCATAAGGAAGAACTCGTGCTCAAAGCCCTTGAAGCATTCCTTGGCAACCAAGCGAATGTATGCCCAGGTGATGACAGCGCCCACAACGCTGAGTATTACGATGGGGAGAATGTAGTTTTTAATATCGTTGATCTCTATCGCCGCAACTCCCGCAACTATCATGAGGTCAAAGGAAAAACCTGAAATTCTGTCCATCTGATAGTTGTTGATGTATTCGCGGTGCATAAGCTTGTGCTTGCGCAAGCGCTTAACGACAAATTTGATGAGCATAGCGGCAAGCGATGCCCAAAGGAAGTTGAATCCCCAAGCGATGCTGTTGGTGAATGCGGAGAGCTTTCCGAGAAGCACCATAAAGCCAAAGGAAAGAGCGTATGCAAGCGCAACGAAGCCGGCCTGAAGCGAGAACTTGTCAACAGATTCGTTGTCGGGGATCTCGTGTCCGCTGGGGTTGGTGTAATCAATGACCTCGCCGTCGGGTCTCTCGTTTCGAACCTTGAGATTACTGCGCTTTTTGTGAATGTTGATGTAGATAACGCCGAGAACAGAGGCTACGATAAAGCCGATGGACGCCAAGGAGAGTCCGACACTGCCGTTGCCGTAGAACTGTGCTTGGGGCATGTTGGGAAAGTTAATATCCCAGCTCAGCGCATTTCCGGGGCCCTGACCGTAGGCCAAGGGAAGAATGATGCCGCAAACGTAAGAGATCGCGTTCTGTCCCGTTTTCGTTGTGAACAGAAAGAGAAGTATCGTTATCGCAAGACCCACAAAGGCCTGAAGCATATAGGTTCCGCCTTGGAGCGCACCGAATTCAAATACCTGCGTGCGCTGAGTCTTGTGCGTGCACTTTTCGGTTTTAAGAGTCATCGCGGCAAAGCCGATAGCAAGACAGTGATATGTAATTACCTGCATAAGGCGGCGGTCAACAAGCACAAAATCAAATTGCTTGCAGATTATATTGGATATGAGCAGTACGCTTCCGCCCAAAAGCGCGGATGGAATAAGACAATTTCTGAATAATGGGATTTTGCGGCGCAGAATATTTCCGACCATAAGGAATAGAAGGATCAGACCGAGCTGAACCAAAAATCCCCAGACCGCATCATAGTTCGCCATAGTAAAATCCCAGCTTGAAACGTGATCCATAGGATGTCCTCCAATCAAGGTTTGAATTTATTGGATTTAAACTTGTGTTAAATTATATCATATCTGAGGACAAAAGTCAAGAAAAATGAGAAAAAAACGCCCTTTCGTCACGGAAACAAATCATTTTTTGGGCAAAAACTCCTTGATGCTCTCTCTGATAAGGTGGAAATCGTTGGTCATTACCGTATCAATTCCCATGTCAATGAGCATTCTTGCAGTTCTTTCATCGTCAGCCTGGCAGAAATTGCACTTCATGCCGTGTGCGTGAGCCTTGTCAACCATCTCCTGCGTGAATGGATACCAGCCAACGAACTGAACCTTCTGGAATTTATTCTCGATAGCCTCGTCGACCATCTTCTCGTTTCCGCGTCCCGCGCCCTGACAGTAGGCGGCAAGAGGAAGAAGCTTTCTCATCTCGCAAAGGCTCTCTGTGTGCGTGGACATAAAGTAGACGTGCTGTTCGCAGTCATACTTCTTTATAAGACGGGCGATATCCTCGTAATGACGAGCCTGCTTGTTGACGTAATCGGGGCTGTCGAGAATGTCCCAGATCTTGACGTGAATATTCATAATAACTCTGCCCGAGAACTGCTTGAGTACCTCTTCAAGCGTGGGAATCTGAAGCCCCTTGAGGTTTTCGTAGCCCTTAGAAAAATCAAGAGCCTTTAGCTCCTCAAGCGTGTGCGTGCATATCCAACCGGTGCCGTTTGAAACGCGCTCAAGGCTTGAATCGTGCGCAACCACGAGCTGCCCGTCCTTGGTCTCCCAAACGTCAAACTCGATCTCCTCAGCGCCCATGGATACCGCCGCGCCGAGCGCGGGCATCGTGTTTTCGGGAGCTATCGTGTTAAATCCACGGTGAGCGCAAACGCGCGGATAAGGCATCCACTTGTCAAAGGTAACTATGCCCGAGCCGCCTTGACGGTATTTCCAGGGGCGACGACCTATCTCAACGTATTCCCAGTGCGCGGACGGAGGGTTGCCGTAGCCTGCAGGCTTGTAGTATTTGTCCTTGGGATCAAATTCAAAGGTAAATGAGCCAACCGCGCTCTTCATATTGCCGATCACCTTGCCGTATGGCGAGACAGCCATGGACGAGCCGCCAAGCGTTGAATCAAGACCCATCGAAACAGATGCGCGAAGAACGTAAGCGTTGGTGTTGTATGCGCAGAAGCGAGTCATTGTCTCAAGAGCCTCGTGGGTGTCGGAGCGCTGATGGGAACAGCCTATGATAATGTCAACTCCGTAGCGCGCAATATTTGCGTAGCTCTCGTAGAAATAAAAATCGTAGCAGGTCAAAAATGCGTAGCGGATTCCGTCTATCTCAATAATGTAGGGCTCGTCAAACTCAAAGGAGTAGCCGCCGTCGCGACCTCTCTCGAATATCTCGGAGTGCACAGGATGTACCTTGTCATATTTTCCAACCACGTTACCCGAGCGGTCAATGGCAAAGGTGGTGTTCTTGTAGCCCTCGCTGGAGGAGTTGAAGAATACTATCGCATTGCATCTTTTCGCGGTCTCAATAGCCTTTGAAAGAAGGATCGGGTGATGTTTTTCGGTAGAGACGATAAAGTCCTCGCGTGTCTTTGCCTGTGCGGGAACGTCGGCAGATTCGGGAAGAACTATAATATCAAGCGAGGGGTCGCAGGCGTCAAGCTGCATAAGCTCCCAAGCGAAAAGCTCATCAGAGCGTGAATAATCTGTAGACCAAAGAGGCTGAATGATTCGTGCTTTCATAAATAAACTCCGTTTCAATTACTAAATATAAACAATCTGTTTATTAAACAACAAACAGTATAAATATTGAGAAAATTTGATTAAAAAGGCCTATCCTTTACTAGATAATTATATATCCGAACATGGTAAATGTCAATATAAAAAGCAGAAAATTCCGCATGGAAAAAACCATGCGGAATCCTCTGTTATCCAAATTTAACAGCTTTTAATTGACTTTGTTTAAGGGGCGATGGGATTAAATTACTTAATCTCAACAGTTGCGCCTGCCTCTTCGAGAGCAGCCTTGATCTTCTCTGCCTCGTCCTTAGCAACGCCTTCCTTAACAGGCTTGGGGCAACCCTCAACCATGTCCTTAGCTTCCTTAAGTCCGAGACCGGTGATCTCGCGGACAGCCTTGATAACGTTGAGCTTCTTGTCGCCGAAGCCGGTGAGAATTACGTCAAACTCGGTCTTCTCTTCTGCTGCAGGAGCTGCTGCTGCGCCTGCTACTGCAACTACACCTACGGGAGCTGCTGCGGAAACGCCGAACTCTTCCTCAACTGCCTTTACGAGGTCAGCGAGCTCGAGAATTGTAAGGGTCTTGATTTCTTCAAGAATATTTGTGATCTTTTCGGATGCCATGTTAAATTACCTCCTGAATATGGAAATATAAAATGTTTTTGTTTTTATGCGACGTAAAGTCGATTATTCTGCAGCGGGTGCTTCTGCTGCTGCAGGAGCCTCTTCTGCGGGTGCTGCTTCTTCTGCAGCGGGTGCTTCCTCGCCACCCTCGTTCTTCTTGTCGAGTACGGCCTGGATAGCATAAGCAAAGTTGTAGATAGGAGACTTGATAGAGCCGAGGAACTTCGCGATAAGAACTTCCTTGGAGGGAATGTCTGCAAGGTTCTGAACACCTGCTGCATCAATTACCTCTCCATCACAGTAACCTGCAACGATCTTGAAGGATTCGATCTTTTCAGCGTATTCCTTAAGGATCTTAGCAGGAGCGATGGGATCTTCGGGGCTGGAGATAGCGATAGCGGTCATACCGTTGAGGTACTGCTTGATATCGCCATAGCCGCACATATCGCAAGCTCTTCCTGTGAGGGTGTTCTTCATAACTACGTACTTGACACCTGCTTCACGGAGAGCCTTACGGAGAGCCGTGTCATTCTCAACGGTGATACCCTGATAATTAACGACTACACCTGCGGCGCTTGCCTTGATCTGCTCTGCGAGGTCTGCAACTACCTGTTTTTTCTGTTCGAGTATTGCGTTACTAGGCATTTGGTTTAACCTCCCGTGTTAATGAAAATAAAAAACTTTCTTCCCGACGGCTCGCACACACAGAACCGGGAAAGAAAGCACACAAAAAGCCCAAAAGCTTATATTCTGATTAACTTTCTCCTCGGCAGGGTGGCTTGCGCTTTTACGGGAACCTGCTGTCTTTGGATAAGAGCCTCATCGGCTCACTCGTGTATTATACAACAAACAATATGATTTGTCAATACCTTTTTTAAAAATAATTTTATTTTTTGAAAAAAATTCCCCCCTCACCCAAATTCCTTAACCGCTTCATTAAATAAATCTTCAAATTTTGATTTGTCGAACTGTTTAATTTGTATTTCATGGCTATAAATTCCCCTCACGTCACGCTTTGCGTTAGCCTTCCCTTGTGAGGGAAGGGGGACCACGCAGTGGTGGATGAGTAGAACACTTCACCGTGTCTACCGTTAAACACGCGCGAGCAGCAATGCCTTACACCGTAAGACTTTTTTTCTGAGCAAAGACGGTTGAAATCGTTAGTCTTCTACTCATCCGTCTCGGCTTCGCCGAGCCAC
>JAZUBI010000050.1:0-4927 GCA_045638385.1 Eubacteriales bacterium | reverse complement strand
GATTTACAGCCGTAAAAACAATTAGATTTTTAAATAAGCGGCGGGAGGCGTGGGGTTCCCCGAAGTGAGCCTGCGAGCTTTGGGGGTTCCGAGCTTGCCCCCGCCCTACGGTGTGTGCAACTCCCCGACAAATCAAAATTTACAACGCAAAAGGGAGCCCCAAGGCTCCCTTTGTCAGTGATCCGAAGCGGCGAAAGCCGCTTTTTTATCCGTATATCTCTTTGACCTCTCCCTCGCGGCAGATAAGCTGAGCCCTTCCGCCCTTTGTGACGTTGAGCGATGCCGGCTCACCGCCAATGAGGATCATCTCAACTCGCTCACAGCCAATGCCGAAAGGCTTGCCCTTGACGGTGTAGGAGTCTCCGTCAACAACGAGCTTGGTCTTTCCCGAAAGCGCCGAGTAAGAATAATCAACCCTGATCTCTTTTTCTTCAATCGAAACTATCCAGCTTTGCTTTACCATAATGTTACCTCGTGATCATTTCGTATTTATTTCATTGTAAAACAAAAAGTAATATTTGTCAATAGCGAATACTTCAAAATTTCTTTCAAAATCGCTCTCCGCACCCTATGGGAAACTCTGTTTTCCATAGGGAAAGGGAGGGATAGCCCCATCCCATCCTTTACCAATATTGCTTTTTCTTACTTTGAAATTTAGACGGGACTTGAACAACCGCTCGCCTGCGGCGAGCTTACCGACCTGCGAGCAGGTCGCCGTATGCCTCGCTCACCGCAAGGCTACGGTTCGCGAAGCGTCTTCTGCAGCAGAAAAAAGGAGATACCGATTGGTATCTCCTTTTTTCTGTGTGTAAATACCTATTTTGATACAATTTGCGTACACTCCTAGAAAAGTGCGTACAGTTTACCTCAAATGCGTACAATTAAACTCACCGATAAATTGGAATTTGTTTTATTGTTTTCTGCTTACAATAATGTATGCGTTATCGGTTTCAATTACATTTACAACCGACATTGCGGTTTCTTCGATAATCAATGTTATATTATCGAGAGTATCGGGATACACCTTGATTTTGCGAGTTCCCATATCAATATATTCACTTTGGTTTTTATCAATGGATAAGCAAAAGATGCCGTTATCATTTAACAATTTGTCAACCTTGTTGATGACAGCTTCCTTGTTTTCGAAGTGCATCATTGTGAGGGACGAATATATAACATCGAATGTTTCATCAAATTCGTAACCATTAAAATCGCCACATATGAAGGAAATATTGCTGTATTCATTTAGATTATCTTTTGCTCGCTCAATGGTTTTGGGAGAAATATCAATGCCTGTCATCTTTAAGCAGCACGGAGCAACCTTAACGGCGATTCTTCCTGTGCCAATACCGATTTCCAAAACTGACTTATCTTTGGAAAGCTCCAACGCTTCCAAAAACGGTTCGCCATCCCATTTGCTCATATATTCTTGTAAAACGGGGGGATCACGGAAGGGATCGTTTTGTTCATCTATCAACAGATCATAATGATCGATTACATCCATAGTAACTGCCTCCGTCAAATTCTTATTTATCGATGAGTTTATTATATCACACCTTTGAAAATAAATCAAGACGTGAGCCTTGTATATCATCAATTT
Organism: Eubacteriales bacterium; assembly: GCA_045638385.1. Lineage (GTDB taxonomy): Bacteria > Bacillota > Clostridia > Oscillospirales > CAG-272 > SVTX01. Next base: position 3,327 of record JAZUBI010000050.1, on the reverse strand, counting down.
CGCAAGAAATTGTATATCACCAAAACGAAGTTTTGCATATCATCATTGCGAAAGTGATACAACCTACGGTTGATGAGATGCACCTTCGGTGATGATATACGCCTAACGGCGATGATATACCATTGCTTTCGCAAAAGAAATAAGCCGATGGGAAAAATAGCAAATAAAGTCTCGACGGGACTTGAACAACCGCTCGCCAAGGGCGAGCTTACCGACCTGCGAGCAGGTCGCCGTACGCCTCGCTCACCGCGAGGCTACGGTTCGCGAAGCGTCTTCTGCAGCAGAAAAAAGGAGATACCGATTGGTATCTCCTTTTTTCTGGTGCGGAAGACGGGACTTGAACCCGTACAGTGTGAACCACACGCCCCTCAAACGTGCGCGTCTGCCAGTTCCGCCACTTCCGCATATAAAACACCTTTATTTTATTACACGAAGAAGGTCTCCGAGGTTCTCTGCGGCATCTCTGCCGCGAACATTTGATATTATACACTATCAGGATCGATTTGTCAATACCTTTTTAAAATTTTTTTGAAAAAATTTTCTAAACCGTTTTTTTGCCTTTTTTTATGCTGATTCGAAAGGAGCAACCTATCTAAAAAGTCGCTCCTTTCGTGATCCGTCAGCATCAATCAAGCAGTCTGAATCCTGCGGTTTCGGTAACAGGGAGGGAGAAAACTATCGGATGAGCGCCGTCCGCGTATGTGTATCCTGCGATAGCCTTCATTATAGTTGATTTCTGATCCTTCTTAGTTACTATGTAGGTGATCTCCTTCTCGTCCGAGATGGACATTCCAAAGAACTTATCTGTTCCGGCGGCGGCAGTACCCTTTGCCTTAATGATAGTTCCGCCTCTCGCGCCTGCCTGACGCGCGGCATCCATTATTTCATCGCTGTGACCTTTAGCGCAGATAGAAACTACAAGCTCCATCTCAATTCTCCTTTCAGAAGTCTGATTAACAATATTTTCCTCATTTTCATCCTTTACAATGTGATCAAGCACACGCCTTGAAGCGATACTCGAAAGCGGTATTGCAAGAGCAATTCCTCTGTCGGGGAGGTCAATGCTCATTTTGTGTGTAAGATCGTAGGTAAGAGAGGATAATTTGTTGTGTGGAACGAGCGATTGCATCATAACCTTTTCGCTTTTTTCAAGACCGAGCAGATCGAGCGTCTTAAAGTTAGCGGAGCCCTGACATATAGAGCTGTAAATCGGCGCCGCATCGTGCTCAAGGTAGAAATTGAGGAATTCCACGGCATCGCTCTTTTTTATTATTGTGATAAAAAGATATACGTTTTGCATACTGTGACCGTCCTTCCTTTATACTTCAACGGTGATTGAAAGGGAGTCAAGCGAAAATTCGATGATCTCCACGTCGTTGCTCTCGGTAACGGTTTCGGGTGAAGCGTCTGGCATATCGATAACAACGTCGTCTGCTCCTGCAAATTCTGTTGTTTCGCTGTGTCTTAGCTTGAGCTTATACATAATACCAACGATCTGAATCGAAACTGTAGGAGTCATTGCAACAAGCGCAATAGTTCCGAATGCGTCGATCATTACCGTTGTGGCATCGGCACCTCTTGCAGAGCAAACCCCGATAGAGAGGGGGAGCAGGAAGGTAGCCGCCATAACACCCGATGCAACGCCGCCTGCGTCAAATGCTATCGTGGTGAAGATGTTGGGACAGTAGAAAGAGAAAATGACCGCAACGATATATCCCACAACAAGGAAGGGGAGGATCGGAATACCGGTCAAGGCTCTTATCATAGCTATTCCCGAAGAAAGAGCAACTCCGAGCGCCATGGCCATAGGTATTACCTTTGCGGGGATAGTGCCGGAGGTCGCTTCCTCGACCTGCTTGTTGAGGACTCCGACCGCAGGCTCTGCATAGGTCATACAGAATCCGATGAGAACGCCTATCGGAATTACGATCCAAGAGTAGTCAACGCTTGCAAGCGAGAGACCGAGATAGCTGCCCACAGGCATAAATCCAACGTTTACGCCGACAAGGAAGAGAAGCATACCGATAAAGGTGTAGCCTGCGCCGATGAAGATCTGCGCCATCTCTTTTTTGTGAACGCGAACTGTCAAAAGCTGGTATATGAGGAAGAAAGCGAGAATGGGCAATAATCCCATCAGCACGTCCTTGGTTATGTGCGGTATTTTAGAAAGGAAAGCGAAACCCATTTCCTGAGAATCGGCAAAAACGGGAAGATCGTGCGGCGTGTAGAAAATATTTTCAAATCCGCCCGCAAGACCCATGACGAGAACAGAAATGATAGGACCTATCGAGCAGATCGCCATAAGACCGAAGGAGGAATCCTCTCCGTCCTTTGATGAGGAGATTGCCGCGATACCTGCGCCGATAGACATAACGAAGGGAACCGACATAGCACCCGTGGTAACTCCGCCCGCATCAAATGCGATCGCAAGGAATTTCGGGTTTACCATGTATGAAATGATTGCGAGAATAATAATGATTCCGTATCCGACGGTAAGTACGTATTTGAATTTAACACCGAATACAAGACGGAGAACGGCGATGACAAGGAAAACTCCGAGTCCTGCGGCAACCGCCAGAATGAAGGGAAGCTTCATGTCGCCGGTATAACCTGCCAAAACGTGAAGATCGGGCTCACTTATCGTGATAAGAACACCGACGATGAGTGAAATTATCGCTATTACGGGAATGTTTCTCGATCTGGTAAGATTTTTACCGATGTGACCGCCTATTCGCTCCATTGAAAGCTCCGCGCCGAGCGAAAAGAGACCGAGTCCAACAGTCAGCAGACATGTTCCAACCACAAATGCGAGGAATATTCCGTTAGGCAAGGGGCAAACGGTAAATGAGAGAAGGAGAATAATCAAAGCGATCGGAAAAACCGACGTGCAAGCCTCCTTAACCTTTTCAATTATCGTTTCAAGTCGTTTGGTCTTCATCGTCTCACCTCCTCAAACGCAAATTTCGATATTATAATTATATCTGAAAAAAACAGTCCTTTGGTTGACACAATTAGACCTGTCAGTGAACATTTTATTAACAACCGCACTAAAAAATGTAACGAGAAAGTATTTCTCCCATATTTTCCAACACCTAAATAAACATCCCCCCCACAATTTAACTGTAAATTGCGGTTTACCGGGGGGGACTTCACGGCTTCAAATTTTTGTTTAATTTCGCTTTGCGTTAGCCTTCCCTTGTGAGGGAAGGGGGACCACGCAGTGGTGGATGAGTAGAATACGCCACCGTGTCTATCGTTAAACACGCGTGAGCATAAATCCCTTACACCGTAAGACTGTTTCTCGCATCAAAGACGGTTAAAATCGAT
>JAZUBI010000049.1:0-7556 GCA_045638385.1 Eubacteriales bacterium | reverse complement strand
GTTCAAAATTAGATACTGTCTCTGACTTTGTTTTTATGGCAGTATGCGCGGTTAAGCTATTGCCTATAATTTACCTTCCTATTTGGGTTTGGATATGGATAGCCGTTATAGCAATTATTAAGTTCGCCAATATTGTTTTAGAATTTGTTCGCAGAAAGAAGCTTGTGGATTACCATACCGTTTTGAATAAGATTACGGGATTTTTACTCTTTCTTCTGCCGTTAACACTACAATTTATTAAACCAACGTATAGCTTTGCACTTGTGTGTACTGTCGCAACGATTGCAGCAGTACAGGAAACATATTATATCGTAAAAAACAAAGAATCATAGATTTTAAGCTCTCGTTCCGACAAGGTTCGAGGGCTTTTTTCATATACTTCACAAAATATTCACGCTCGTCTTTAGTCTGTCTTTAGCGCGGTATGGTACAATACAGAAAGCAATGGGAAAACGGAGGAATTTATCCATGTACATTATCAAAAATGCGCTTCGGTGCATTGGTAGATCCAAAGGTCGAAATATTTTGATCGGCATTATCGCGCTCGTGATCGCCGTGTCAGCTTGTATCGGTCTTTCGATAAGACAGGCGTCGGAAAGCGCCAAGAAAAGTGCGCTTGACGGAATGAGTATAACCGCAACCATCTCGTATGACCGTGCCGGTGCAATGGGAAATATGGCAGGCGGCAGACCCGGAATGGGTGGCGGTGGATTTGGCGGCGGCAGCTTTGATCCAAGTCAGTTTGGAGATATTATGGGAAAATCTTCGTCCCTCACGCTTGAAGAATATCTGAAATACGCAGAAGCCGAAAGCGTACAGGACTTTTACTATACCTTGACCGCATATTTTAACGGCTCGGAGAATTTCAGTCCCGTCAGCGATGAAACCGATGATGACAGTGACGGAGAGCTGAGCGGTGATCTCGACTCGGGTAATAGCGGTATGCCCAGATTTCCCGGTGGAATGGGCGGTATGAATTTCGGAGCTTCGGGCGATTTCTCAATTATCGGATATTCAAGCGATAGCTCAATGACCGCCTTTATTAACGGAAATGCTTCCATCGTGGACGGTTCGATGTTTGAGGAAGGAACAAGCGAGCTTGTTTGTGTCATCTCCGAGGAGCTTGCTATGTATAATAGCCTTTCGGTTGGTGACACGATCATCATTGCCAATCCCAATCTTGACACCGAAACATATACACTCACGGTTTCGGGCATTTACACGAGCGGCGAGAACAACGATTTCTCTATGTCGATGTTCGGCGCAAGTCAAGACCCTGCCAACAGAATTTATATGAGTGCAAATGCTTTGCAGAGCATTCTTGATGCTTCTGAGGCGGCGGCAGATGATACTAAGGTGACAGGAAGCCTTAATGCTACCTATTCCTTTGCTGACGTTGAATCCTACGAAAAGTTTGAAGAAGAAGTTCGCACCCTCGGTCTTGACGAGTCCTACACCGTATCTTCTTCTGACATTTCCGCTTTTGAGAGCAGCCTTGCGCCTCTGAATACCCTCAGCACGATGGCAGGTTGGTTCTTGCTTGTCATTTTGATCATCGGTGGCATTATCCTTGTAGTGCTTAACATCTTCAACGTGCGTGAGCGCAAATACGAGGTTGGCGTGCTCACCGCAATGGGTATGAAAAAGTGGAAGGTTGCCGCACAGTTTATGTGCGAGATACTCGTGGTCACGATGCTTGCCGTTATCATCGGCGCAGGCATCGGCGCGGTAAGCGCGGTTCCCGTTACCAATGCTTTACTTGAAGGTCAGGCACAGAGTCAGAGCAATCAGCAAAGTCAAATGGAGCAGAACTTTGGTCGTCCCGGTGACTTTGGCGGCGGTTTCCCCGGCGGCAATATGCCTTCGGATATGCCGTCCGATATACCCGATATGGGCGGCGGAAAGAATCCCTTTGGCGATATGTTCGGCGGTGCTGCCGACTATATTACCGAGGTGGATAGCGCGATGAATCTGACAGTCGTATTCCAAATGATCGGCGTAGGCCTCTTACTCACGCTGATCGCAAGCGCGGCATCCGTACTATTCATTATGCGTTACGATCCTCTGAAGATCCTCGCTAACAGAGATTAAGAAAGGAGAGTGTGAAAATGTCAATTTTGTCGCTTCAGAATATTAGTTTTGCTTACGATAAAACGCCTGTCTTGAAGGATATCTCCTACGAGTTTGAGAAAGGAAAAATGTACTGCATCATCGGTAAATCGGGTGCGGGTAAGACAACATTGCTCTCCCTCTTGTCGGGACTTGCAAAACCTACCGCAGGAGAGATCTTTTACGATGGCAAGAGTATTGCCAAAATCGATAAGTACACCTTCCGTTCAAGATATATCGGTGTTGTGTTCCAAAGCTTCAATCTGATCACCAAATACACCGCACTTGAGAACGTTATTCTTTCTATGGACGTTTCGGGCGCAAAGATCAAAGACAAAAAGCAAAAGGCATTGGAGCTTCTCGACAGCGTAGGACTTGACGAGGACGAGGCAAACCGCCGTGTACTCAAGCTCTCGGGCGGTCAGCAACAAAGAGTAGCTATTGCTCGCGCTCTATCCTATGATCCCGATATCATTCTTGCCGACGAGCCTACGGGCAACCTTGACCGTGATACGCAGAAAGAGATCATGGATATCTTCCGTGAACTTGCAAATCAGGGCAAATGCGTTATTCTCGTCAGCCATTCTCCCGACGTTGCAGAAATGTGCGACGAGAGATATGAGCTTACGAAAATCTCGGGAAAGAAGAAAAGGACTTAAAGTATGAAAACAAGAATATATTCAATTATTTGCGTAATATGCTTGTTGTTCAGTTCAGCCTTCGCGTTGACCTCTTGCAACTCGGATAATGCCGTGGGAATTGTCAGCGCAGAGATCAATGAAAATGGAGAACTCGTCCTCGTTTACAGCGACGGAAACGAGCAGAATTTAGGCGTTGTCGTCGGAAAAGACGGAGAGAACGGCAAGGATGGAGAGGACGGTGCTGACGGCACGAACGGGCAGAACGGTATAAATGGAGCGAACGGAGCTGACGGCTCACTCATTATTACAAGTGACGGCAGCAGTATCCCTGCCGCGAGCGCAAAAGGACTCAGGAGCGCAGTTAGCATTGTGTGTAATTTTCAAGCGACCATTCAGCAAGGGGGATGGCGTCCCGGCTCAAGCAACACGACAACACAGGATTATTCCTCCGCAGGCTCGGGTGTGATCTATCAGATGGACAAAGCCGAGGGCGATGCATTTATCATTACAAATTATCACGTGGTTTTCGATGCGAGCAGCAATACGGAAAACGGTATCAGTGATGATATCAGCGTATATCTTTACGGCTCGGAGATCGAAGAAAAAGCAATCGAAGCAACATACGTTGGCGGCTCGCTTTACTATGATATTGCCGTGCTTCAAATCGACAACAGTGATATATTAAAAGCATCCGATGCCTGTGAGGTAGACGTTGCAAATTCGGATGAGATCGTTGTCGGTGATACCGCCATTGCAATCGGTAATGCGCAGGGCTACGGCATATCGACCTCGTTTGGTATCGTGAGCGTGGATTCCGAGTATATCACGATGACGGCGGCAGACGGAAGCACGACCGTTTCATTCCGAGTAATGCGTACCGATACCGCAGTCAACTCAGGCAACAGCGGCGGCGGACTTTACGATGATAAGGGAAATCTTATCGGCATTGTAAACGCTAAGATCGTGGACGACGGCGTTGAGAATATCGGATATGCTATTCCGTCAAACGTTGCGGTATCCATAGCAGAGAATATCATTGATTATTGCCACGGCACGGATGAGGAAAGAGTACAAAGAGCCTTGCTCGGTATTACCGTAAGCACATCCGACTCCAAGGCGATTTATAATTCTGAAACAGGTTCATTTACCATAGAGGAAACCGTTTCGGTGTATGAGGTCACCGAAGGCTCGCTTGCCGACGGAATACTTCAGGCAGAGGATGTGCTTGTCAGCGCGACCTTGAATGATCATACCACCGACATTACCCGTCAGTATCACATCATTGATATGATGCTCGACGTGCGTGTAGGTGACGTCGTTACACTCAAAATTCTTCGCGGCGTCGAGGAGATGACCGTAAGCATCACCATTTCGGAAGGTTGCTTGACGGAGTATTAAAATCATAGAACAATAGATGGGCAACCGAAAAAATCGGTTGCCCATTAACCTTAAAAACAGCTTTTGAAAAATATTTTTAAGAAGTTTCATAAAACCTATTGACAAACTCGTTTGTTTGTGATATAATATAATACTCAATTTTATATAGGCATACTTTCCCATTATTAGTATTGCCACCCGAATTGAGTTCTATACAACCGAATAATAATATTTCGCGTGAATACTTGCGGTGGAGAACGAACCTCGTGCGCCCCGCAAACAAGACAGAACGCTCGGCTCATCTGCCGATGATTAGTAATCTATTTCACAAGAAATCCGTCGCCATCAGCCACTAAACCGGCATTGAATGCACTTGCATTCTCTTATCGAAACGAGCTTATAGACTCGTACTTATACATAGGCGCGGGACATTTTTTAGCGAACGTGCGCCGTTCGCTTTTTGGTGTTTCCCGTGATCCGTGTGTGTAAGTACGGGTCTTTTTTGTTTTGTCAAAGCAGTTTTGAGTGCTATCTCGGAAGGTAGAAATGGCGAGTCTGACGTGGGGCGTTACCTTAAAATGATGCGGACTTGTAGTCCGTCTACTTTTCTTGACAAGCACTGCATTTGTGGACACAAAATGCGAAAGGTGGGGAGAACCCCAGACCCCCGTACTTCAAAATCCGCAACAAAATTCTCTAAAAAATTGAAGGAGGAAATCTCAATGATGCAAACAGAAGAAAAAGTAAAGACAACCACAACCGGCGGACGCAAGCGCGCCCATCTTGTCAAGTTCTTTTTGAATGATGAGGAATATGAAAAGCTATGCAAGGATGCGGCATCGGTCAACAAGGATTTGAGCAAATATCTCCGCTTCCTCATTCATTGGATCATTCCGATAACACCGCCCTCGGTTGAGGTGAAGGAATTTACACGTGAGCTTCGTCGCTTGGGTATAAGTATGAATCAGATCGCGGCGAAGGCGAACTCACTTGGCTATGTGGACGAGCTTGAATACCGACGCTGTGCCGATGAGGTGATGAAGCTCTGCGGAGAGATTCAAAAGGAGTACGCGAAGAAAGGAGTGAAAGCATTTGGCAACGACTAAAATTTGGGACGTGCGAGCGCACGTCAGTAAACTACTCGCCTACGTTGCGAACAAGAACAAAACCACGATGGAATTTGAGAACAAAAGTTTTGATGAGTCTGAAAAACTCGCCGCCGAAATTCTCGGTCTGCCCTACGATCATTTTGCAACGGAGGAAAAGAAATTTGTGTCGGGTATCAACTGCACACCCGAGAACGCCAAGGAGATTATGTTGTCACTGTTGGAGGACACGGACAGTTCGGACATTCAAGCCTATCACGGCTACCAATCCTTCAAGCCTAATGAGGTGACACCCGACGTTGCTCACGCGATTGGTGTTCAGCTCGCCAACGAGCTATGGGGCGAGGACTTTCCTGTTGTGGTCGCCACCCATATAGATCGCGGACACGTACACAATCACTTCTGTCTATCGGCAACGGGATTTTCGGGTAAGCGTTATCACGATTGCAAGGCAACCTACAAGCTGATGCGCGAAACCTCTGACAGACTCTGCAGGGAGTACGGTCTGTCGGTCATCGAGAAGCCGAAGCAACAAGGAGCTAAGCATATAGCAGAGGTTCACGCAAAGCAGCAAGGCATTCCAACCATACGCGATCAGATACGGGCGGACATTGATAACGCTTGCCAAGGTGTTACCGAGTTTGCTATGTTCGTTGAGCGACTTGAACGGCGAGGATACACGTTGGAGCGACGAGGAAGTTTTCTTCGTGTTCGCCCCGATAACTACAACAAATTCTTTCGGTTAGACAAGCTTGGATTTGGATACAGCGAAAATGATATTAAATTCAAGCTCGATGTCAATTATTATGACCAAAAATATGCTTTGCCAAAGCCGTACCGCCCGATACTGAGAGAAAAGCCGAAAGGTCTGTATGCGCTCTATCTCCACTACTGCTATCTGCTTGGCGTAATACCTAAATCCATTCCATCGAATCGTGAAGCATACGTCGCACTAAAGGAGGATGTTCGTCGCGCCCGTATGTATAACGAACACGCAAAGTTCCTCGGCAAATATAATCTGAACACAGGCGAAGATCTGCAACGGCACGAGCAGATGGTGGAGGAGCAAATCTCAACCTTGTGTAAGGAACGGCAGGCACTCCGCAACAAGCTCCGTTGGATGAAGGACAGCGAGAAGATGCAACCGATACGCGAGGAAATCTACGCTATATCTGCGAAGATCAAGCCGCTGCGGAAGGAACAGAAAATGTGCAAGGACATTTACGAGCGGAGCACCGCTGTCGCAAGAACCGTGGAGCAGATCGAGTTCCCGAAGCCGCCCGAAAAGGCAAAGCAACAAACCCGAAATCACGATTGGGGTTCAAGATAAAAAACATCGGTCTTGACCGTACAAATTTGCTACCGCCCGCGAAAGCGGTTTTACGGTCTTGATCGAAGAAAAACGGCATTTTTCCATTTCTGACACCTCAAAACGTATCCCACACCACCAAGGCGTTTTCTATTGGTAAATCCGCATTTTTCCACGCTCTTGACCGAGCTTTTTTGAGCGAAAAACGCCTTACTTCAAGAATCTACCAAAATTAGGAGGACTTTATGATTACAAATAAGAAAAAGAACGAAAAAACAACCGAAATCTATTTTGATGAAACACCTGCGCCCGTAGTGATACGGACACACAACACAGCTTTGAAGAAACGGCTACTTGCCTTTGCTGAGAAGTTTCCCACACTTTGTAGGTTGACCGACGATGATGAGCTTGGATGCCTTTCCTTTGAGATCGACAAGAAAAGGTTTGCTTATCGCATCACCGAGCCCTACACCGAAGAACGAAAGGCAATGGCAAGAGCCAAGATGAACGAGATCAACAATAAGGAGGACATTGGATGACAGAAAACAAGAATTACAGAACAATTCACATCATCACCCCCGAAACCGACGAAGAATATGAAATGATCCAAGAGCTTCTCAGTGAGAGCCGAAAGCGACTTCCTCTGCTTGAAGCGATGACTAAGGAAGAACGCATTGAGTATTTCCGCAAGGGATTGTTCCCACGAAAGCTCGATTTCGATTTGGATTTCGGCAGCACGGTCATTCACGTCAATACCCACTTTGACCAAAAATCCCAAGAGAATGTCATTGACCGTGTTCGTAGGGTGTCGGACAAAATTAATTAACAAAGTTATACAGACTTTAGCGTTGTAAAGTGTTGAAATATTTTCTTGGATGTGGTATAATATAGGTGAACCTACAATTCATATCGCATCCGACCGAGGAAAGGAGAACAATGAATATTAAGTCGGATAAGATAACAGCCCTCTATTGCAGACTGTCACGTGACGATGAACTGCAAGGAGAGAGCAAC
>JAZUBI010000048.1:0-1030 GCA_045638385.1 Eubacteriales bacterium | reverse complement strand
TACCCGAAGATTGGGACTTTACCCTTGCGGGGCTGTCATACATCAACCGAGAAAAGATAGACGCTATCCGCGAAGCCATACGCGAGCTTGAAAAAGCGGGATATATCGTCCGATCAAGAGAGCGCGACGAGAAAGGACGCTTGCGCGGTGCCGACTATGTGATCTATGAGCAACCACAACAGCCTACGTCGGATTTACCTACATTGGAAAATCCAACATTGGATAATCCTACGTTGGAAAAACCTACGTTGGAAAATCCAATGCAAATAAATAAAGATATATTAAATACTAACTTACCCAAAAAAGATAAATCAATTACGGATTTATCAAATACCGATTCCATTCCTATCCTTTCCCCTAACCCCTCGCCTTTCGGGGAGGACGCGGCAGAGCCGACGGAACGGAAAGGAAAAGAAGCAGCGACACAAAGCGCAGTAGAAATATATCGGGAGATCATCAAGGACAATATCGACTATGATATTCTCCTACACGACAACAGATTTGACAAAGACCGCATTGATGAAATTCTTGACCTCATTCTTGAAACGGTATGTACGGCAAGAAAGACGCTACGCATAGCGGGCGACGATTACCCCGCAGAGCTTGTCAAGTCAAAGTTTTTGAAGCTGAATAGCTCGCATATAGAGTTTGTTTTGGATTGTATGAAGCAGAACACAACAAAGGTACGCAACATCAAGCAGTATCTACGTGCTGTACTCTTTAATGCACCGTCCACCATAGACAACTACTATACCGCCCTTGTCGCTCACGATATGGCGGCGGGCTATTTCAAGAAAGAATAATCCGAGGGGGTGATACCGTATGACAAATCCGTACCGTTCGGGGGTACCGCCCTAACACAGAAATTTACCTTATGAAAGGAGGAACACAATGCAAGACCAGGTAAACGAAAAAGTGGTAGCCGTTTCAATCAAAACAACCAAGCTGACCGCTTCCGTTCTGCAAGCGGCAATCAAACAAGTGCTTGCGAAAATGAAAGCACAGAGGGGCAAACAACCGCGCGGCAAGC
>JAZUBI010000047.1:0-1888 GCA_045638385.1 Eubacteriales bacterium | reverse complement strand
GGTATGGAGCGTGTTGCATTTGTTCTTGCTAATACCGTACAGGACAAAGATTGGGATGGACGGATTTCCGCAGATAACAAAGCGTGGGCAAAAGATGCTCCCGTTCCCAATGACTACAACGCATGGAGCGGCAGGCGTACTCACGAGTATGTATGTACCCAAGCTCATCCAGGGCTTATCAATCTGTTCGTCAACAGTTTCCGAAAGGAACAGGAGATGACAAAAGAGAAAAAACCGTCTGTTCTCAAAAAGCTGAATGAAGCGAAAACGGATTTACCGAAAAAGTCTCCGGGCAAAGCAAAGGAGGCTGAGTTGTAATGGCAAACCGCAACCGACCCATTCAAGTGAAATTCCGAGTAACACCGGAAGAACGAGCTATGATTGATAAGCGTATGGAGCAGGCAGACACAATCAACATGGCGGCATATCTTCGCAAAATGGCTATCGACGGATATGTGGTCAAATTGGATTTGCCCGAACTCCGAGATATGATCTCCTTGCTCCGTCGCACGAGCAACAATTTCAATCAGATCGCTCGCAGAGTAAACTCCACCGACCGCATTTATGCGGACGACATTCAAGAAATGAAAACGATGATAGAGCAGACTTGGGAAGCGACCAACCAAGTCCTTGAAAAGCTCGCAGCCATTGACTGACCTCGGCATCCTTGTCCATTTTCTCGTCTTACGGTAAAATATAGTCAGAAGAAAGGAGGGGCTTTCGATGAAGTTCATTTTGAAGATATTGTTCGCACCTGTAATTGCAATCCTCGCCGTCGTGATCTGGATATTCGCCTTGATGCTCAAACTGTCCGCTTGGGTATTCGGTATCATCGGCACAATCCTCGGTATCCTCGGTCTTGCGATTCTTCTGCTCGACAGCGTTACCAACGGCATCATCGTTTTAGTGATTGCGTTCCTCGTTAGTCCCATCGGATTGCCGATGTTGGCGGCGTGGACGATTGGACAAATGCAGAGATTCCGCTACTTCGTGCAGGATGCAATTTACGGATAATACAACTACTACACAAAATGAGTAGAAGTAAAAACGAGACGAGTATGGCTTCGGCTGTGCTCGTCTTTTACATAGAAGGAGGTGAACGACTATCGCAACAACACGCATTATCCCTATGCACGTTACCAAGGGCAAGACGCTTGCTCAATCCATTTCAGACAGAACCGATTACGGCTTAAATCCCGAAAAGACAAATGACGGGGAATTAACGTCTGCCTATGCCTGCGACCCACGATCATTTGCGGCAGAGGTATTAGTGTCAAAACGGCAATACAAAGCCTATACCGGAAAAGAAGAAAAGAACGATGTACTTGTTTACCAAGTACGCCAATCTTTCAAACCCGGTGAGGTTACACCGGAGGAGGCAAACCAAATCGGGTATGATTTCGCCTCTCGTTTTCTCAAAGGTAAACACGCTTTCTTTGTTTGTACTCATACCGATAAAGCCCATATTCATAATCACATTTACTGGAACGCCGTCTCTCTTGACGGAAAAAAGAAGTTCCGGGATTTTCGCAGATCGCACAGAGCTGTCTCACGATTGAGCGACCTTATCTGTACCGAGCACCAGTTGTCGGTTATTCAAAATCCGAAGCGTGGCACAACCGCTTACAACAAGTGGCACGGCTTTAAGGGTAAACCGTCGCACCGTGAGCTTTTACGAATTGCCATTGGTGAAGCCCTGGAGCAGAAGCCCCATGACTTCGATGCGTTTCTTTCGCTTCTTGCCGAGCAGGGCTTCAAAGTGAAAAACGGGAAACACATCACTTTTGTTCACGAGGATTTCAAACAAAATATCCGTATGTACACCTTGGGCGATGAGTATTCCGAGGATGCGATCCGTGCCATCCTTAAAGGTCAGAAAGTCCATCAG
>JAZUBI010000046.1:0-30744 GCA_045638385.1 Eubacteriales bacterium | reverse complement strand
AACGACATGGCTACGATCCGACTTAAATTGACCCCGTAACTTCGGAATAAGGGGTGCTCACGAAAGTGAGCCGCAGTGAATAGGTCCAGGCGACTGTTTATCAAAAACACAGGTCTCTGCTAAATCGAAAGATGACGTATAGGGGCTGACACCTGCCCGGTGCTGGAAGGTTAAGAGGAGAAGTTCACGCTTTGAATCGAAGCCCCAGTAAACGGCGGCCGTAACTATAACGGTCCTAAGGTAGCGAAATTCCTTGTCGGGTAAGTTCCGACCCGCACGAATGGTGTAACGATCTGGACACTGTCTCAACTGCCCACCCGGCGAAATTGTAGTACCGGTGAAGATGCCGGTTACCCGCGGCAAGACGGAAAGACCCCATGGAGCTTTACTGTAACCTGATATTGGGTTTTGGTATTTTATGTACAGGATAGGCGGGAGACTGGGAAGCATTGGCGCCAGCTAATGTGGAGTCGCCCTTTGGATACCGCTCTTAAAGTACTGGAATTCTAACCTGCTGCCATGAATCTGGTAGGGGGACATTGTCAGGCGGGCAGTTTGACTGGGGCGGCCGCCTCCAAAAGAGTAACGGAGGCGTGCAAAGGTCGGCTCAGCGCGGACGGAAATCGCGCAATGAGTATAAACGTATAAGCCGGCCTAACTGCGAGACCTACAAGTCGAGCAGTAACGAAAGTTGGTGTTAGTGATCAGGTGGTAGTGAGTGGAAATGCCATCGCTTAACGGATAAAAGCTACCCTGGGGATAACAGGCTGATCTCCCCCAAGAGTTCACATCGACGGGGAGGTTTGGCACCTCGATGTCGGCTCATCACATCCTGGGGCTTGGAGCAGGTCCCAAGGGTTCGGCTGTCCGCCGATTAAAGTGGTACGCGAGCTGGGTTCAGAACGTCGCGAGACAGTTCGGTCCCTATCTGTCGTGGGCGTTGGATATTTGAGAAGGGCTGACCTTAGTACGAGAGGACCGGGTCGGACGCACCTCCGGTGCACCAGTTGTTCCGCCAGGAGCACAGCTGGGTAGCTGCGTGCGGTTTTGATAAACGCTGAAGGCATCTAAGCGTGAAACATGCTTCAAGATTAGATATCCCATCATTTATTGAGTAAGGTCACTTGTAGACTACAAGTTCGATAGGTCGGAGGTGTAAGCACAGTAATGTGTTCAGCTGACCGATACTAATAGACCGAGGGCTTGAACCTCACGGTTCAAACACATATTCAATTTCTTGAGTTTCTCTTACACTCTATACTTTATTCGGTTTTCAAAGAATAGGTCAAACAAAAGGAACGGATTTTACACCGTTCCTTTTTTGTTTTTTGTCTGAAATACTTTATTTTTTCTGAAAATTATGATATAATTTTCTTAGAATCGCCAACCTTTTCAAAAAAGCCCTCACTATATAGTCAAACGGTACCGGAGAAAACAAAATGACTAAAGAACAAGCGGATAAGATCATAACGGAATACCTGCAAAAGATTTACGGCTTTGCGGTGAAGAAGGCTTACTCGTATGATGAAGCGGAGGATATTTGCTCGGAGATAGTTCTTGAAGTATATCAATCTCTATTGAAATCTGACGAGATTGCAAATATTGAGGGCTATATCTGGCGCATCAGCGAACATACGTATTCTAAATTTGTATCATCGAAGAAGAAACACGAGGGTATCTCGATCGACGGACTCGAAATCCCGTATTTTGAGGAAGAATATTGTGAGGATGCAGAGGCTGAATCGAAACGTCTGCGCCGTGAGATCGCGTTTCTTACCGAAGTCAGACGAAAGATCGTTTATATGTTTTATTTCTCAAAGCAATCGATCTCTTCTATTGCGTTGCAGCTGAATATTCCCGAAGGCACCGTTAAATGGCATCTTAACCGCGCACGAAAAGAGCTTAAGGAGGGCTTTTCTATGGAAAGAAAAATTGGCAAACTTGGTTTGAACCCGTTTGAAGCAACTAGTATAGGTCACGACGGTAATCCCGGCAACAACGGCGGTCCCGAATACTATCTTGAGGATAAGATCAATCTCAACATTGTTTACAGCGTATATCATACTCCCAGAACGAAGGAAGAGATTGCTGAAGAGCTCGGTATGACACTTGTTTATATTGAGGACAAAATTAACTTGCTCGAAGACAACGGATTTATCATCAAAACAAAGAATGGTAAGTATACGACTCTTGTGAGATTCGGACCTGACACATATTCCCGTGAGCTTAATGAAAGAATCACAAAGATACATCTTAATGTTGCAGAGCAACTTGTGCGTGAATATGTTCCTGCTGTGCTTGAGGCAATCAAGGATGTGAAGGACATTTATATTCCGAGCGGTAATAGAGAGTTGTTTGAAGCCTCTGTAATATTCTATGCCGTTGCAAATAAATGCAAAATCACGACTGATATAGATCACTCTAAATATTATGTTCAAACTACGGATGGCGGACGTTATATTCCCTATGTATTTACTAAATCTAACCCGATAGATCCGGACTACGAACTTACTTTAAAGGATCTTCCTTCCTATCGATCTTGCGGTAGTATGCAGAGAGGTTCTGATAAATATCCCTCGGTGTTTTCGTGGTCTGTCGATTCCAGATACAGTACGCGTGAAGGATATTGGGAGAATAATCTCGTTTCGGATTATGAGTATCTTTACGAGTTTATTCGAGGTGAACTGCCCGATACAATTGCCAATGATGAAAAAATCGCGCGCTTGAAGGAAAGAGGATACCTCACTTCCGATAATAAACCGGCAATTATGATCGTGAAGGACAACTATAAGGAATTCTTCAAGATGCTGCCGTCATTGGATGAATCTCTCAAGAAGTGCTTTGCCGATACTGCTCTTGAAATCGCGATGATTCAGGCTAAAGACTACCCGCCGCAGATTCAGGATCTGATCGTTTATTATGGAGTAAAGCACTTTATCGGCAACATGACAGCTTTAATGGTAATGGACATTCTTTACTCGAACGGAACTTTCAAGCCTTTGACCGAAGAAGAGAAGATCACCTCGCAGCTCATTATGTTCAGCGATATTCTCCCTGAATAATATAAAATTCCCGCCGTGCTCGACCGAGTGCGGCGGGATTACATTTTTATTTAAACTTGCAAGCGGTTATTGAGTGTTCTATGGTGTCATTTATAAATTGCAATCTTTCTTCCTCTGAAGCATTTATCATTGATTTTAGCGTTATTATTCGCCCCTTATCTTCATCAATATAACGACGTCTATGAATTTCATACTCTACGAATAATTTTGGAATATTTTCAAGCACAGCATCAAATCGGGAAAGAACAAAATTGGTATATACCTTCAATTCCAGTATTTGCATTGGTCCGGTGAAAAAAGTATTCGTGAATGCTTTTGAGATTTTTATCAAGAAAATTGAGCAAGTCTTGGGGAGTTGATATTCTGTCGTAAAAAGGCAGAATATACTTTTCGCAGCATTCGATCGTCTTTTCCACATACTCGTTACATTCAGTTCTTTCGGTAAGCCAATTCTCGTTCGGAACCGGACATTTCTCGAAATCCTGTAAACGATTTCCGTATGTAAAACTTCTGAAATCGTGAGGCATATACAACGGAATAATATAGCTTTGAACATATAATCCACCGGGACGGTCAAGATCAATACAGAAAGCAACATTGTTTATTATCTTAAAAAAGCGATTGCTCTTTCGCTTGAATCCATGCGCACTGAAAAAGGGAGCTAATTGGTTTCCTACATCGCGTGTGGTCATTTGGTGCCTACTTAAAATTTACATTCATTATATTCAACATTCGGTTAAATCGGAATATTCAAACCCGTGAAATTTATACCGGAAATCCCCCGTCAACGGGAATACAAGCTCCCGTTATAAATGAAGCATCGTCCGAAGCTAAAAATCCGATCACAGCGGCTACTTCCTCTGCCTTACCGATTCTGCAAAGCGGTGTTGCCTCGGCAAGCTCCTTCATTGCGCTTTCATCAAGCATTGAATTCATATCCGTATCAATAACTCCAGGTTCAACGCAGTTGACGGTGATACCGGAAGGTCCAAGCTCCTTTGCGAGTGCTTGTGTAAGTCCGCGCAGACCTGCTTTTGATGCAGAATAATGAACCTCACAGGATGAGCCCATTCTGCCCCATACCGAGCCGACGTTGATGATTCTTCCGCTTTTTTGCGAAACCATAACCTTTGCTGTCTCGCGCGAAAGTGTGAATGCAGAGGTGAGGTTAGTGTCAAGCATACGGCGCCATTCTTCGTCAGAAATGTCGGTAAAAAGCGAAAATCCCGCCACGCCCGCACAGTTTACGAGCACGTCGATGCCTCCAAGATATTCAATTGCCTTTGTGAACGCTGAAATTGCGCTCTGTGAGTCCGAAACGTCGGCTTTGATCGGGAAAGCGTTTGTGGATTCGGCAATTTCGCGGGCTTTCTCGTCGGCGCTGTGATATATAAATGCAACTTTGTCGCTATGTTCGGCAAAATATTTTACGGTCGCAGCTCCTATACCGCGCGAGCCGCCGCTTATGAGAATTCTCTTGTTCATTTCGCACCTCGGTGATTTGTTATATGAATTATACCATAAAAAAATAAAATCTGCAAGAGAATTGTTTACTTTCTTTCGCGTTTATGATATAATTAGTATAGAAATTTATTCCGAGGTGACGAAATGTACGGTGAAAACGGCAATCCGAGCACAATAGAGAAATATCGCCCCTTTGTTTTCTGGCGTGATTCGGGTCAGAGCAGAGAAGAGGTAGCAGAGCAGGTAAGACTTTCTGCAGCAGCCGGCGTAGGCGGTTTTATTCCGTTGCCGGTCATTTCAGACGTGCTTAACTCTGAGGAAAAGACAGAACGGTTTAAGACGTTTTACTCAAGACTTCTCCCCGCTTCATCGGCTTACGGGCTCCCCGTAGCATTTACTCTTGCCGATTGCATTGAGCAGACTGTAGTTCTCGCCGAGGATGCTGTATGGGAAGATACAATACGTTCTCGTAAGCTTGTGCGACATACGCATTACTGTAATCAGGACGAAAATGTAAATTGGCAGATCTTCCCCGGAAAGCTTCTTTCTGTCGTTGCTTACAATGAGGACAGAGATGAGGTTATAGATCTTCGCGATTATATTGAAGACGACAGGGTCGTTTATAAATGTCCTCGCGGTAACTGGCGCATCGTGCAATACGTATCCTTACCTGACCACGACGGAAACCGCGCCAACATTCTTTCGCGCGAATCCTCTGAAGCCTACATCAATGCTGCTTACGCTATGTTTTCTGATATTTTAGAAGAATATTTAGGAACAACGGTTACCCATCTGTATTATTCAGGGCTTGCTTTTAAGGCGATCAATCGACACGATTGGTGTGATGGCTTCAATGAGAGTTTCGAGGCGAGATATGGCTTTGATCCGGCACCGTATTATCCCTATCTTTTTACACCTGACAGTAAAAACGCACCGCGCTACAAGGCCCTTTTCTCAGATTGCCGCGCGAGAATGCTTCGCGATGGCTTTATTGCCGCTGCAGAGTCTTTTGCCGAGACAAGAGGACTGTTACTATTTGGAACGCTCTCCGAATCGAAATCTACTCAGTGCTCACCCATAATGGGGGATGCTTTGCTTAATAATACCGCTACGCCAGGCGCTGTGCTTGATAGGGGCTATCTTTACGGGATCAATTCGGTAAAGCTTGCTGCGGGTGCAGCCTTTGGCAGAGCAAAAAGGGACGTATTTGTCGAGCTATATAAAAATTACAAGGAATGTAATATAGATATAATGATGCGCGATGCGGCGCACTCATTTGCAAGAGGTGCAAACCTTCCGGCACTCCATCTTCCTGCGCCGACTGCCGCAAATCATAACGATGCATCAAGAATACTGCGCTTTACGGCGGCTATGCGTACCTGTCTGAGGGGTGGACGTCAGGTATCAGATATCGCAGTAATATACCCGATCTACTACCTTCATTCCTGCGTTAATATGTATAGTGCGGATATTGAGGGATTTGAATATTCAGATACCCCTGCGGCTGCCGATTATATGTCGGTTATAAACAATATATGTCTTTGCGCCGGACATGATGTGACGCTACTTCATCCCGATGTTATTGCAAGAAGTGCAAGGGCTGAAAACGATCTTTTGCGTCTGACCGGAATGAGCGATGAGGGCGGTTTCAGAGTTGTCGTCATCCCTTCGCAGAGAATAGCTTCACTTGCTTGTATGCGCGTGCTCCGCGATTATTTTGACGCCGGAGGTCGCCTGATCGCGACCGGAGAGCTTCCCACTCAAGCCTTTGAATACGATCCGTCCGATCCTGATAAAAACGACAAGGAGATGCGCTCGATTTCTGAGCATATTTTCGGCAAGGATGCTCTTGATAGCTCTATAATCAAAACTCATTGCGAAAATACCAATCAAGCCGGAGGACGAGCGTTGTACCTGTATTTTTCACAAACGGGAATCGATGGCGTAAGTATGGTCAGCAGTCTTGACATTCGTCGCGCACTTTCTGCTTTTAAGATCGGCTATGACGTGTTCGCGCCTCAGATGCCGAAATACGAAACGACGGGCGCACTTAATGCAAGCTTCAATGAATACACTCGCCTTGGCTTACATAAGCATCTTCCCGATGGCGGAATGTTCAGCCATATACATAAGCGAGTTGGCAATAAGGACGTTTATTATTTTGCCAATACAGCCAATCGCGTTTCTCACACGCCGATATTCATTCGAGGAGCGCATATTCCTCTTTGCTATGATCCCGAAACGGGAGCTAAATGGCATGAGGATTATGATTATGTGTCTGTATGCGGTAAGGTTTATACCCGTTTTGAAATTTCAATGCAACCGACCACATTCCTGGTAGTGGTGTCTGAGGGAGGCTCTGCAAGAAAGCTGACGGTAGATTTGTCTGCACTCCCCGATCACACAGCTGAGGCACACGGACTTTGAACTTGAAAGGATTATCAATGACTATAAACAAAAAAACAAGGGTGTTTGCCGCTTGTCTTATTGTGATACTTGTTCTCCCCGTGCTCTCAGGATGCAAGATGCCGCTCTCGTCAGACGTTCCTGCCACGGTTATTACCGGAGAGGATGGCTTGTATATTAACGGCGTTCGCGTCGATATGACAGTTCCGTCCACGGGTTCGTATTTTTACAATCAACTGACAGATTCGCAGAAGACGATTTACACGGCGTCTTTAATTGCGATAGAAGCCGAGCAAAACGTTTTTGAGCTCGTTGGAGTCGATTGTGATGAATATGCTAATGGCTGCAAACGGGCTACAGAGGCATTGCTCCGCGATCACCCTGAAATCTTTTGGCTCGATGGCGGCAACAAGATCAGATCTACTGTTCTTGGTGTCAATAACAAGGGTACCGTTGAGATTACGTTAGGGTTCCACGCTTATTGGGAAAAGAACGATATTGCAAAAGCGCGCCGAGAGCTGGATGAGGCTTTGTCCGAGCTTACGGCTTTGGTTGATAATATAGAAGAACCTTATGAAAAGGTAAAATTTCTTAACGGCTGGCTTGCTCAAAACGTGGATTATGACCGCGCAAGCTTTAACTCTCCCTCCGGCATGGATGAAGCCGAGCAAGCATTCGCAAACACAACGTACGGAACGCTGATAGCTCGTAAAACACTCTGCGGGGGATATGCGTGCACGACTACGTATATTCTGAACCGTAGCGGTGTTGATACACTTTACGTAACAGGCACGACAAGTGACGGTTTACACGCCTGGAATTTGATCAATCTCGACGGAGAGTATTATCATCTTGATACCACCTGGTCGGATGATAACGAAAACGGGAATGTGTTATATTCTTATTTTTGCCTTGACGACGCTGAAATTTCGCTCACTCATCAAAAGGATACTTTATTCGATTATCCTCTCGCCGCAGGCAAGGAATATAATTATTACCGACGTGAGGGACTTTATTTCGACAAGTACACATTTAATTCGTATAATGCTGTTTTTTCAACTCGGACAAATAAAACGGAGTTTTCCGTCAAGTTTTCAAGCGGAATCGTTCTTGATGCAGCAGTAAATGATATCATAGAAAACTCTAAGTTCTATAAGCTTGATGGCATGAAAGGTGCAAGCACTTTTACATATACCGTTGACGACGTGCACAGTATTCTCACTATTTATCCGTGACCGTTATCTCGTAAGCTCTGCGCGAAGAAATTCAACAATCTTTTTCTCCTCGCGCGAAACCTTGACTTGAGTGAGTCCGAGAGCCTCGGCGGTCTTTTGCTGAGTCATATTCTTGAAATATCTGAGAACTATTATCTGCCTCCACTCAGGAGGCAGAAGTCTTATGGCTTGCCCGAGAGCTATTCTGTCTCGCGCGTGTTCAATGTCAAGCAGACCATCTCCATCGGGAATACGGTCGTAAAGACAAAGCCCTTCGCCATCCTCGCCCGAGCTTTCTGAAAGCGATGCTACAGGACTTATGGCGTCAAGCGCAGTAGCGGCTTCTTCCGGAGAAACACCGCACCTTTCCGCAAGCTCGGAGAGGTGCGGTTCTTTTCCTGTTTCGGAAATTATCCTTGTCTGCTCTCGAATAAGCTCTGCCCCGAGCTTTTTAACAGCACGTCCTACCTTTATCGGCCCGTCGTCGCGTAAGTGACGGCGAATTTCACCAAGAATCAAGGGAACTGCGTAGGTGGAAAAAGCCGTACCTCGCTCAAGATCAAAGGAACGTATAGCTTTGAGCATACCTATCGTTCCGATCTGAACGAGATCTTCGTATTCACACCCTCTTCCGCAGAATTTCAGTGCAATGTGGCGCACGAGTCCCATATTATCGCAGATTAGCTTCTCGGTCGCTTCCTCACTTTCAGTCTTATTGCCTCCTTGAGCAAGCTCGATGAGTAGTCTGTTGTTTTCAATTGAATATGCATTCATTATTCGGCTCCCTGATTATGATATGTATTCAATCGGAGCTTTTGCAGGATAATTTTCTCGTCATCGTTACCGTAGTACCTTTTCCGGGCTTAGATATAAGCTTTAGGCTGTCCGAAAATCCTTCCATAACGGTAAATCCCATTCCGCTTCGCTCTCCTGCGGCGTCGGTTGTGAATAGCGGTTCGCGAGCCTTTTTCGTATCCGAAATGCCGACTCCTTTGTCTTTTACCGTTATTATGACCGTTCCGTCCTCGCGTAGCTTGATCGATAGTCTGATTATTCCAATTTTGTTTGGATAAGCGTGAACTGTGCAGTTTGTCACCGCCTCGGAAAGCGCGCATTTAATATCCGAAAGCTCTGATGCTGTCGGATCAAGTGAAGCTATGAAAGCTCCTGCTGCAGCGCGAGCAAAGGCTTCGTTGCGCGAATGGGAAGGGAATTCGAGCTTCATTTCGTTGCAAACTGGTGCAACACTTTTCTTTTTTCTTTCTTTCATTTTCTGCTCCTTAACTGTTAACTGTACCCGTGATCTTGACCTTTTTGTCAAATCCCGTCATCGTCAGCATTTTCATAACGATAGCTGAAGGATTTCTAAGTGTAAGATTCCCGCCGATCTCTTTCATCAGCGCATACCTGCCCATAATAAACCCGAGCCCTGAGCTGTCCATAAATTCGACTTCTGCCATATCGAGAATCAAGTGAGTCGGTGTTCTGTTCCAAATAATATTGTCGATCTCCCGCCTCATACCGACTGCAGAATGGTGATCGATTTCACCCGATATCGTGACGGCAAGTCCCTCGGGTGCTGCGCTTAAACGATATCGGCAATTGCTCTTTATCATTTTATGTATCCTTTCTTTTTTCTATAATTTTATCACTTCATAATGAAAAATAACGTCGAAGTATGCGGTATCCGATCCAAGACGATGTTTTTATGATTTTTTTCGGTAATTACTTGAAAAAACACAAGTATTATGATATACTATCTATGAAAGAACCGAAGGAGAGTAGTTATGGACCTGTTCAGAAACTTTGGCTGGCTGTTTATTGCGATACTTGTGCTGTTAGTTTTGCTCGTTGCAGTTTTAGTCGTTATGTACGATCAAAACGGAGTATTCCTTCCGTTTTCGACTCAACCTGATCCCGTACCGCCCGAAACAGTTGCTTTAATACCCTATATAATTGATCAAATTAATGAAAACGTATATATTCCAAATTGGAGGATGTTGAAATGAATAAGCCTTACCCCACCCCTCATATTAACGCAACACCCGAGGATTTTGCCAAGACGGTTCTTATGCCGGGCGATCCTCTGCGCTCTAAATTCATAGCTGAAAATTTCCTTGAAAACGCACGCCTTGTAAATAACGTCCGCGGCGTTCAGGGCTACACCGGAACCTACAAAGGCGTTCCCGTGTCGGTAATGGCATCGGGAATGGGTATGCCCTCGATCGGTATTTACAGCTACGAGCTTTACAATTTCTTCGGAGTTGAAAATATCATCCGAGTAGGCTCGGCGGGTGCTATGCAGGAAAAGCTCAAAGTCCGCGATATCGTTATCGGTCAGGGCGCTTGCACTAACTCGAACTATGCATCGCAGTTCTGCCTTTCGGGCAATTATTCCGCAATCTCGAGCTATGAGCTTCTCAGCAAGGCTGTAAAGGCTTGCGAGGAAAAGGGCGCGAGATATCACGTCGGAAACCTTTATTCGTCCGATACCTTCTACTGCGATGATGCTACCGATGCAGGCAAGTGGATGAAGCTCGGCTGTCTTGCGGTCGAAATGGAAGCCGCTGCGCTTTATATGAATGCCGCGCGCGCAGGTAAGAATGCTCTTGCAATCTGTACTATCTCCGACCACCTTATCACGGGCGAGGCGACGACCGCAGAGGAAAGACAAAATTCCTTCACGCAGATGATGGAGGTTGCTCTCGAAGTCGCTGTCGCGATGAATTGAGGCTGAAATGAAGGATAATATCAAACGCGTATTTCTTGTCGTTCTCGACAGCTTTGGAATCGGCGAAGCCCCCGATGCCGCAAGCTTTGGCGACGTCGGCTCGGATACCCTCGGCGCTGTCGTAAAGTCGGAGAAATTCAACGCACCTAATCTTACAAAGCTCGGACTCTTTGCTATCGAAGGACAAAAAGAAAAAGCCCCCGAGGGAGCTGATATCTACAATATTAGCGGTGCCGTGGCACGACTTCGCGAGCTGTCAAACGGCAAGGACACCACCATCGGTCATTGGGAAATGACGGGTATCATATCCGAAAAGCCGCTCCCGACCTATCCGAACGGCCTTCCAAGCGAGGTAATCGACGCATTTAAGGAAGCAACCGGCAGAGGCGTTCTTTGTAATCTGCCATATTCGGGAACTCAGGTTCTCGTTGATTACGGCGAAGAACATCTGCGCACGGGCGATCTCATCGTCTATACCTCATCCGACAGCGTTTTCCAGATTGCGGCGCACGAATCTCTCGTTCCTCCCGAACAGCTTTACGAATATTGTAGGATAGCAAGAAACATCCTCGTCGGCGACAACTCTGTCGGCAGAGTAATAGCTCGTCCGTTTGAGGGTGAGCCCGGTAAATTTACCCGTACTCCACGCCGCCATGATTTTTCGCTTGAACCCACCGAGGACACTATGCTTGACTCGCTCAAAGCGGAGGGGTTTGACGTTATCGGAGTTGGCAAGATAAACGATATTTTCGCGGGACGCGGACTTACCGAGTACACTTACAGCGAAAGCAATGCCGACGGACTCCGTAAGACGAGCGAGA
The DNA here is from genome assembly GCA_045638385.1 of Eubacteriales bacterium. GTDB lineage: Bacteria > Bacillota > Clostridia > Oscillospirales > CAG-272 > SVTX01. The sequence continues at coordinate 19,046 of JAZUBI010000046.1, read as the reverse complement.
TTGCCAAGCGCGATTTCAGAGGACTTTGCTTCACCAATCTCGTTGATTTCGATTCGAAATTCGGTCACCGTCGCGATATCGACGGCTATGCCGCCGCAATTTCGGAATTCGACGAATGGCTGGGCGAATTCCTCCCCAATATGCGCGATGATGACGTTATCATCGTCACCGCCGATCACGGATGTGATCCCGCCTATAAGAAAACCACCGACCACACCCGCGAGTACGTTCCCATGCTCGTCGCGGGTAAGCGCATAACTCCCATCGAACTCGGCACTATCGACGGTTTGGATACCGTTGCGGCGACAGTTTGCGCTCTGCTTGGCTCTCAGACCGTCTACGAAGCCCCCGGAGTCGCGGGACTTATCTTCGAGGACAATGAGCCCACTGTTGCGGAACTGCTCACACTCGCCGAAAAAGCGCGCGAGAATGCGTATGCGCCCTATTCTAAATTCAAGGTGGGCGCGGCTCTCCTTTGCAAGTCCGGCAATATTTTCGTCGGATGTAACGTAGAAAACGCCGCTTACGGAGGAACGATCTGCGCGGAGAGAAACGCTATCACTACCGCTATCGCCGCGGGCGAACGCGATTTTGCTGCAATTGCAATCTGCGGCGGTGTTAAAGAATCGGTTGAGGAATGTCTCCCCTGCGGCTCTTGCCGTCAGTTTATGGCTGAATTCAGCCCGAACGGTGACCTCCTCGTAGTTACGGGAAACGCCCGCAGACCCAATATCTATCCGCTTTCTATGCTTCTGCCGTATGCCTTCGGCGGAAACGATATATCATAAAAATAACGGCTGTTGCGCACAACAGCCGTTATTTTCAATTGAACCTTGCAACATATTCGTCGCAGTATTTCTTGATCTGCTCCATATCTCTGCTTGCGAGAATTTCTGGACAATTCGTCCTCGAACCTTCAAATCCGTAGTGATCCGAAATGTACTTATCGAAATCGATAACCTCGCCGCAAAAAGCAGTATCCGTTGTCAGCGCGCTCTTGCCCGTCATAGCGCTGAAGCACATCTGCGCGCAGATAAATCCGCAAAGGGGATTCTCGTGAAATCCGTCGCGCTCGCTCTGATTGACGATAAAGGAATTTTTGTTATACTTACATTCCGCATCAACGATCTCTGCATCCCCTACCCAAATGTCATAAATGAGCTGACCCCAAGGAATGATCTTAACGCCCTTGGAGCGAAGGTAGGGAAGTGCCGAGTAAATTTCATTGTGCCTTTGGGAGACCGTGTAATTATGGATAAGATAATAAAAATTCGCATCGGGCGAAAAGCGGCTCATAACTGCCTCGATATCGTGGATGAAATTCTTGTTGTTGCGCCCAGCCTCGGAGATAAATACATCCGTGTAGGACGAAAGATCGTATCCGCCGAGCAGATCTATTCCCGCGGTAGGATAATCTTTGCCGTCACCCGCTTCGGTAAACTCGGCAAGAATACGCCCGCCGTGAGTCGCATCCGTCACGCTCATATCAACGTCGTACTGCTTGCAGATCTGATAAAAATAAGCGCGGTCGTTCTGCCGTCTTTCGTAATCGATTTTTTGCGTCTCATCAAGTTTCCAGGTCTTACCCGTATAAACGCACCCGCCGTAGTAAATAAATGAATTTCCGACGAAAATTGCCTTTCTCATAGTCATCACCTCAAAAACATTATAACACCGAAGAAGAGAATTGTCAAGAAAAACTCTTGCATTACTGCCGAAAATATGATACAATAAAGAAAAAACGGAGGAAATGGATAATGAACGAAGTTTTAAACGCAATTTACGAAAGAAGAAGTGTAAAGAAATATACAGATAAACCCGTCCCCGCTGAACTGCTGGATGAAATACTCAAGGCGGGAAGCTGGGCGGCAAACGGAAAGGCGTGGCAAGCACCCGTTATGGTAGCGGTCACAGACCCCGAAACGCGCGAGATACTCCGCCGACTCAATGCCGAGATCCTCGGCAACCCCGATGCCGATCCCTTCTACGGCGCACCGACCGTTGTAGTAGTTCTCTCGGACAGCGACCGCTTCACCTACGTTGAGGACGGAAGCCTCGTAATCGGCAATATGATGCTCGCCGCTTACAGCCTCGGCGTAGATTCCTGCTGGATACACCGCGCCCGCCAGATGTTTGAAACCGAAGAAGGCAAAGCTCTCAAAGCAAAATGGGGCCTCGGCGATAACTATATCGGCGTAGGCAACTGCATCCTCGGCTACCGCGCAGGCGATTACCCCGCGCCCAAACCCAGAAGAGAAGGAAGAATTATTTACGAATAAAACTGAAAGCACACTCTGAAAAGGGCGTGCTTTTAACATACAATCTTTTTATTGATCAGGACTATACCTGTCAGAATTACTGCAGAATAGACCGTTACTGCGATCTTGTAAAGATAAAATAACTTTGGCGCAGTTCTGATGTCACCGTTTAATAATGCTTCAATGATCCCTTTAAGCGCCTGCGAATGGTATTCCGTTTCAAAAACATTCCCTTTCTGCGGCACAGCATTGCTCGGAAGATTGCCCACTGAACAAATCAAAAGCATCATAATGATGAAAAGTATTATCAAAATTATCCATTTGGATTTACTTTTGCAGAACATTATGAGGTTTATAACCGCAACTATTCCTGCGAGAGTAAGCAGCAGAATATACTGAGTCACGCGCAACTGCTTTTTGTAATACCCGATATCCGAGAATTTTGCCTTCATCAATCTCAGCGACAGCTCCTCGGGGACTTCTCCTGCGTCGACCACTGCGTTTACCTTCAAGTCACCGTAATCAACAACCGAAGTGTATGGAATAAAGAAGGTATCGGTGAAATCAATCCCAGCAATATCCTCAAAAACATTCGTTTTATCATCGAACACCGCGCAGATCTTGTAGCTGACTTGGTTTATCTCAACTGTGCACCCAAGAACGTCGACGGTCAGGAATTCTTCAAGTGCATAAGACTTGCTCACGGCAATAACGCAGTCGCCGCGCGAAATTATTTCGCTGTCAAAATCTCTGCCGATGATAACGTCAAATCCGACCGTATCAAGAAATCCCGCACTTACGGCATAAATCCCCGTTTTATATTTTGCCGCAAATGTGCAGGACTCCGAATATTTCTCAGCACCCGAAAGGGTTAATCCCGACGGATCGTGATAAACCTTTATGTCGGGATTCTGTAAAAAAGAAAGAGGTAGCAAAAATATCGGCAGTAATAGTACGATCAGCAGCAGAACGAGTGCGGATTTTTTAAGTATTATCCGAAGCATAGCCGAATCCTCATTCCTCAATTGCCTCAGCGTGCGAGCCGAGAGATGCCGTCGTCGAGGTGACAACAAATTTGTCCTTGCTGAAATTTCGGCTTATTGCGGCGTAAATGTCATTTTGCTCGATAACGGTCACCTCGTAGCGGTAAATGTCGTATCTGCCGTCTTCAAACTTTTCGGCGAGATAAACATAATAAAGGTCGTCCTTGTCAGTTCCGAACAGCGCGGATTTCGGAATAACGCAATCGTGCGCGTCGCTCTGCCTTGTCAGTTCAAGTGCGAGTGTGTCGCCGAATTTAATTTTGCCCTTTGTGTTGTCAAAGGCGAGAGTAAAGGTATAATCTGTGTAATTTGCCGCAAGCGTTTTCGACTTTATTGTTCCCTTGATCGAGGTCGCCTTACCATCGCGCACCGCCTTGCCCTTGACATCGTCTCCGACTTCAAAGGACTCTCCTTTAGCCTTCGGAACTGTTACAGTGACATAGACCATATTGACAGCTTTGAGATAAGTGCAAATCTTCTCGCCCGCCTTGACCGAATCGCCGAGGTCGAAATAAAGATCGACAAGATAACCATCCGCAGGCGCAACTATATCGGTTTCACCTATGGTTATAATAACATCGCCCTTATTCATTTGGGTCATCTCGTTTTGATCGCATTTCGTTACAACGCCGTCATTTTCGCAGAGAATAACTGTATCGGGAGTCGCCTCCGCGCGAGCCGAAACCGAATAAGAGTATTCAAGCGCGCCTTCTTTGATCGATGCCAGCGTTACGCGCGGCGTTCTCAGATCTTCTATCGTCACCGATGCGTAAAAGCAAACGATCATCAAAAGCAGAAACGCAACAAGTAGAAAGAAAAATTTATTGTTCAGTAATTTAGCCATTTTAACCTCACACGGTATCTATGAATGATTTAAGCTTTTCCGCAAACAGTCCGAAAAGCAGAAAAGGGATGATAAGGCAGAGCACGCCCATCGCGTAATTCCGTCCCGTGCCCGAAACAGAATTGAATATCACGGAAATCGGAATTTTATCTACCGAAGTCAGAAATATCTTCGGCGCCTCTACCATATTCCAGGAATCAAGAAAGATGAGAAGTGCCGCGGCAACAATGCTCGGAGCCGCGCCTGGGATCGCCATTTTCGAAAGGAGTCTGAAATCTCCGCAACCGTCGATCTTCGCCGCATCGAGTACGGAATTGTCAACGTACCGCATACCCTGACGCAGAATGCAAACACCGATCGTCGAAAAGATATTCGGCAGAATGATCGAGATCTGCGTGTCCATCAATTCCCATTCTTTCATCAGCAGATAATGCGGAAGCTGGAGTACCTGATATGGCAGAAGCACCAGAATAAGATAAACTCCAAACAAGATCTCCTTGCCGGGGATCTTGTATTTTTCAAGCGCAAATGCAGCGGGAATCGAGATCGCAACCTGCCCGATCGTGATTGAAAACGCCATCAAAGCCGAATTGAGCAGACCGCGCAAAAATTTGCTGTTCTCAAATAGGCTTTCGTAATACTGCCCGAGCGAGAGGTGCGAAATTCTCGAAAGAATCCCTTTCGGCAAATAATTCGGTTCAAGCGCCGAATTGAGGCAAAGAGAAACCATAGGGTAAAAACAGATAAGTCCAACCAAAACCATCAGGCAGAACAAACCCGCCCGCGTGAGAATTCTTTTTACTTTTATCATGATTCCACCTCCACGCGGCTTTGAATGAAAAATAGTATGCCAACGATCACGAGCGTAACAATCAGAATCAAAACACTCGCGGCGGCAAGGCGGTGATAGTTAAGAGAATGGAGATTGTTATTGATGAAATGCTGGATCATATAGATCGTTTCATTAGGGTAATCTCCGCCGATCCAATGCGCCTCGCGGTAAAGCTTATAGGAATTGATGATCGTAACAATAAAGGTCAAGAAAAACGTTGGCATCATAAGCGGAAGCGTGATCTTAAAGAAACTCCGTACTGCGCCCGCACCGTCAAGCGCCGCGACTTCGTAATACTCTTTCTTTATCCTCACGCGACCTGCGAGGTATAGCAGAAAGTTATACCCCGAATAGCGGAAAACGAAAACAATGACGAGATAAACGAATGAAAATCCGTCGCTGTGCGTGTCGATTGGAGCCATTCCGAGCCACTCAAGCGCGGAATTGATCAGCCCACCGTCCGAGAAGAAGGAGTCAAACACCAACATTACCGAAACAAGCGGCATAACGATCGGCATAGTCATCGCGCCGGTGCAGAAGGAAGAGATCTTCTTGTTTCTGACCGCCGCCAGCGCAAGCAAAAGCGGAATTATCAGGAGCGCAGGGATGGCAATGGCATAAAATCGCAGCGTGTTTTCGACCGCAAGCGCGAAAGCCTTGTTTGAAAAGAGATCGGTGAAATTCTTAAAACCGACGTAAACCTTTTCATTCACACCCTCGGTGAAGCACTCGGAAAAATTATTTATGAGAGGGATGATGTAAAGGATCATTACGCCGACAATACTCGGCGCGAGCATAAGAATCGGCGGAATGATCCTTTTCATCCGTATAAAAATACGTTTCATATTATTCGGTTAGGAAAAGTTCGAGTTTACGTTTGTATTCTTTAGCAGCTTCGTCGAGAGTCATGCCATATTTATCAACTTGGAGTGCGATTGAATTTGCATAAGTCAAGGCTTGAGTGCTGACAAATTCAGGCACATATGCTTTGTCAAGTATCGCAAAATACTGATCAAGTATCTCTTTGTCTATATCTTCATAATCAAAGCTGAATTCACGCTTTTTGTAATCGGAAGAAACATCGAGTTCTTCCCCGTAGTAGAGATCTTTTATTGCCTCTCTGTACTTATTATTAACGAAAAGATGACCGAAGTAGTTATCATCTGCACGATATTCAATGCTTGATGCATATCTCAAGAACTGCATACATGCTTCGGGATACTGTGTATTTGAATTGATCGCCAGAGAATATTCAATAGTTGTCGCCGGTCCTTTACCATCAACGGAAGGAATATAGGTTATAACCGGGGTGTTACCGTTCTCTACTATTGCGGTTATTACACTATCAAACACAGGAATATTGCAATAGTCCGAATCTGCATGATTGAAGCTGAAAAACAGCATATCTTCGGCGAGAAGCGCACCGCATAGTGTATCAGTATATCCCGTGCTCTTTATGCTTAAAGAGGAGTACCCTCCATTGTAGATATCAGGGAAGAATTCAAGATAATCTTCCATAAATGATTTGAATTTCTCGCCTTCAAAATCCGCATTGATAGCCTTTTCGTCAATTACGTTCAGTCCTGCATAACGGTACATATTGTGGAAGTATATGGGCTTTCTGAATGTAGGAATAGACGAGTTAAGGCAAGAATCAGCAAATTCCGCAAAAGTAATACCGTCGCCGTATTTGATGCCCTCGGCATCAAGCACTTCTTTCATTCCAATGATAATAGGTACAGAGTAGAAAATCGGAAACATAACTCGCTTGCCGTCAACGATGCCGTAATTCATGATTTCTTCGTTATAATTATCCCAATGCAGATAATCCCAAACGGCATTGATCTCATCAATATCTGCAAAGACACCGTTTTCGATATAATCGTTTGTGTTTTTAAAGTGATCGTCGCAGATTATAAAAATATCGGGTCCGTTCTGTCCCAGAACGTCTGCGGAAATCTTTTCGCTGTAAGCATCTGAGCCGCCTTCAACTACCGTAAGATTGACTTTAACCCCATAAACAGTTGACTTAAAGCCGTTTACAAGTCTTTTGACAAAATCTTCGGTCAATGTATTACACATAATATTAATTGTCTGATTCAGCGGAACTTCCGGCTTCTCGGGCTTCGCAGTTGTTTCATCAACGCCTAAAGTGGTTTCTGCACTTGTCTCCTCCGGTGTCGTACTGTTGCAAGCGGCGAGAGAGCCGAGGAGCAAAATGATCGCTAAAATCGCGGATAAAAATCTTTTCATAATAAACCTCCGTTATTTATCCATTGCGGTCTTTCCCGACCACACAGTCATTATATCACAAATTCAGCGACAAAATAAAAAATGGGATAAATCGTGCACCGCGTGGGATAATTCGCACGAGCGCATCAAATTATCCCAGAAATTCACAGTTTATCCCAAAATCATCGATTTGTCCCAAATTTCGAGCACAAAACGAAAGCACACCCATAAAAGGTGTGCTTATATGTTTTATCCATATTTTCTTTCAATCATCGAGCAGAAGCTCGAAATATCGTGAAAACTCAGATTCTGCCAAGTTTCACCTCCGATAACCTGTGTCCACGTTGTCTTATTGAGGAAAAAGGCTTTCAGCGGAACTGGATTGAAAATTACGATCTCGTGTACGTTGCCGCTTTGAAGAACTTCAACACCCTTTGTGTAAATGGTATTGCTGGGAAACTCGACCGTTTCAGAGTGTGTCAATTTGAGCATATCGGCGGGGATGTTTTTCGGTCTGAATATTCTGGCTAAATTGAGATAGTGTGCCGCAGTGGTGTTGAGAAGAATGTAACCGACATTCTTTTCGCTGACGTAAGCATCGGGAGCTAAAAATCGAAGCGTGCGGTTCTTTCCAAAGGTAGCGAGGAATCTAACGTTATACTGAACAAGTCCTTTGGTGAGTACAAAGCAGGTTTCCATATTGTGCGAATCGAAGTTAAGATAACTGCCCGTCTTTTTGCATTTGAATCCGGCACGTGCCGCGCTCTTTTTCAGATTCTTAACGGCCTTCATTCTCTTATTGACTGTTCGCAGATATCTGTAAATAAAGTATAGCATCACACATCCGAGAACGATCAGTGCGAGCTGCCCAAGAAAAACGATCCAGCTATATATTGATTCCCAAGTTTCATATTTTTGTATTGTTGAACTTAACATAATTTGCTCCTTTCCGGTCTTTCCCGACCGCACCATTATTATATCACAAATTTCGTCCGAAAACAAATTTTGGGATAAATCGTGCATTTTCTGGGATAATTTAATCAAAAACATCAAATTATCCCTAAAATCGATCGATTTATCCCAAAATCCGCCCGGCGCGGGATTCTATAGTATAATATATGTGAACTATTGATTTCCCCTCGGCAATATGCTATAATATACCTATCAAACCAATGGAGTAAAACCATGATCAGAATAGTTATCTGCGACGACGATCCCTGCTTTGCTACTACGCTAACCGACGAGCTGACTGCGCTTGCCGCGAAATATGAGGGAGACCTTGATCTCAAGATAGGTCCCACCTTCACCTCGCCCGAGCTCGTTCTTTCGTTTATGGAGCAGATGGATTTCGATATTATCTTCCTTGATATAGATATGCCGAAGATCACGGGCTTTGATCTCGCGGCGAAAATATCCGAGAAAGATCCGAAAGCGCTCATCATATTCGTCTCGGCTTACGATAATTACGTTTATCAATCCTTCGCTTACAGCCCATTTCGATTTCTTCGCAAGCTTCATCTTAAAGAAGAGCTGCCATCCGCATTCGACAAGGCAATAGAGAAATGCCTCTCGGAAACGCAGGCACTCTCCTTCAACTCGACAGACGGAAACATTACCCTCCGCCCGAGCGATGTCATTTATTTTGAAAACGATAAAAATTACTATAATATCTATTGCGAAAACGGTGCGATCTACAAGTGTCGCGGCACGATAAAGGCGCTTGAAAGCATCTGCACTGACAAGAGATTTTTCAAGATCCACTCGGCATATATAATCAACCTCGAGCACGTTTCAGAAACGCATAGCAGCTCCGCGGTTACGATGAAGGATGGCGCCGTCCTCTCGGTAGCGGCACCCCGCCGTTCCGAGTTTAAGGAAACCTATATGAAGTTCGTCCGCAGGAGGTATTCAAGATGATGCAGATGTTCGAAGTTGCGGCAACACTTTTTGACTCGATCCTCACGATATGGTTCGTAACAAGGTTTTGTAAGCTTGAAAGTAAAAGGAGATATCAGATCGGCGCGGTTCTGCTGATTTTATGTGTAACTGTTTTTTGCGACAAGCTGTTTGCCGATTTTAATACGGTATCAATATTGTTGTGCGCTGCGATCACCTTGATGTATACCGCTCTTTCCGCGTATAGCATTTCATTCAGACAAATACTTGCCGTGTGCCTGTTCTGGGTTTCATTGATGGCTGTCAGCAGCGCGCTGTTTATCGTGATCTCGATGATAACGCAGGATTTTGAATCACACCTTATGGGCAGCGATTCAACTGTCAGGTATATATACGTTATCCTTCATAAGATAATTCTTTTCACTCTGCTTCGACTGATCATATCTTTTGTTAACGTCGACGGTAAGGTCGGAAGACTCAATGCTGTTCTCTCCTTTACGGTTTCTGCGGTTTCGGTGCTCGGACTCGGCGCGACAATGGTAATTGCCACAACGGATTTTGCAAGCACACTCGGCGCGCAGATCGCCGTGTTGATCGTTTCCTTCCTTTTGGTAAATATTATTCTTTACTTTATGCTCTCGCAGATACAAAGACTTCAAAAGAAGGAATACGAGCTGAAACTTCTCGAAGAAAAGACCGCGTTTGACAGCGCGCGCCACGAGGAGACCACAGCAGTCTGGCAGAACGTTCGCCGAATTCAGCACGATATGAAGCATCATTTCTCGGTTATAAACGCCCAACTCGAGGCGGGAAAAGCCGACGAAAGCCGCGAATACCTCGCAAAGCTCATCCCAGAGATCGAGTCGATGGGCAGAGTCATCCGCTCGGAAAACAAGACAATCGACTACATAATCAACTCCAAGCTCAGCGCGCTTACCGATACACAGATAGTCATTTCCGGCTTGATTGCCGATTTTTCCGACATCGAAGACCGCGATCTCGCCTGCCTATTCGGCAATATCCTCGATAACGCCATCGAAGCGATCTCGGAGCTTGAAGAAAAGCGGATAGAGATCCTTTTCTCGGTCGAAAACGCAAGCCGAATGATTATCTTCAAAAACACGATCGGCAAATCGGTGCTGAAAAACAACCCCGACCTCCGCTCGACCAAAAAGGATAATTCCTCGCACGGTTTTGGTCACAAGATCGTCGAAAAGATCGTCTCCGACCACCGCGGAATGATCGACTACTTCGAGGAAGGCGATATGTTCGGTGTGCAGATCATTTTCCCGGGAATTTCAAAATAAGAAAACGGCAAGCTCGTCTTGCCGTTTTTTAAATAAATATCAAGCTCCCTATGTCATAAAGCCGTTCGTTGCCAAGCGAAACGCATTTCGTCTTATGCTTCAGCGTGAAAGCCTCGATCGCCTCGTGATCTGGATGTGTTTTGATATCACCGCAGAAATACAGCGTGTCCCCGCAAAGCCCTGTAGCTCCGCCTATAAAGCCGTAGGAATAGCCGGGAAGGTCGATGAGCCCATCGGAAATAAGAAGCGTGTCAATGCCTTTTTGGAGCATTACAGAGGCTATGCCTCGGTCAGCTGTGATGATGGCACCGTCCGCGAGAATGGCGCAGGAGCACTTCGAATATCCTTGCGGTACATTGATTATTTCGTAGCCTAAAGATTCTGTCAAGCGCAAAATTTCGCTGTCAGTGGAAGCTTTTCGGCAGATCACCTTGTCACCTGAAACAGACGAGCAAAGTCCGCAGTCGAGCGGATATTTTGTGCCTGACTCGGCGTCCGAAAGAATAAGGTTAAGCTCCGTTACTTCACAAATGCGGTCGATCTCTCGCTTTGCAATACGGTAGTAACTTTTTCTTGTTATTAGATACTCTTCCAGTCTAAATATCAAAAGATCGCTGTGCCCGCATAAGGGCGCGGGCAGAGAAGTGTCGGGCGGTAGTTGAATTACTTCAAATTCCTTATTTAATGAGTAAAGAACGCCCGCGGGCGTTCTGTAATCGCAAATACAGATCATAAAAATCCTCATAAAAACAGAAAAACAGCCGCGATGGCTGTTTTTCATTAATTGAAATTAGGCATTCTCAGCCTTTTTCATAGTGCGGAGACAACGAGCACACATGGGAACGGTCTTAACTGTTCCGTCAACGCTAACCTTTACCTTACGGATGTTAGGCTTCCAAGCTCTGTTAGTCTTACGGTTGGAGTGAGAAACCTGATGACCGAAGACAACGCCCTTGCCGCAAACACTGCATTTTGCCATTATAAGCACCTCCTTAGGACAATTAAGCCAAATTACATACAACAAAGCATATTATACCACAAAACTTCAAAAAATGCAATAGTTTTTCGAATATTTTTTTGAAAAAATCAAAGATTTTTACTTATTTTTTTCTCAGAGAGCCGGAAAACGCAAATTGAAGTTTTTTCACCGCTGAAGAAACGTGAATATAGAACTCTCGGCTTCTCGTTTCTACGGAAAGCGTCAAGCGTCAGTATCATTGGAATCGTCGCCCCGTCGTATACGTTTACTGTGCCGCAAACTGCGTAAACCGCATTTTTGTCGCTCATAAGATCGACAAGCTTTTCGTAAAAAGTATGAAAATCGCTCGACTTGACTGTAAGCGTGCAATCGGAAATCGAGAAATCATGCGAAAAAGTTTCGATCGAATCTATTGATGTGTAATCGAATTCAGCATCGAATTTATATGGCACGCCGAAATCTCCAATCGCGATAATCTCACCGAGGTTAGGAATGACGACGTTTCCCTCGGGAGCTTTGATCGTGAACCCTTTTTGCGAGAGCACTGCAGGCGCACAGGGCGTTATTGAGTATTCAGCAGAAATCTTCCAAAGATCTGAAAGATACCGCTTTTGAGTGAATATCATTAAAGACGGATTCAAAGGAAGAAGAACTGCCTCAGCGTAAGCCGATGGAACGGGCAGAAGAGTTGCATCTATAAGAGCTCCATCTGTCATTTTGAAAAGATCGCGGAGAAAACCGTTTTCAGTGGCAGGAACAAAAGCCGCATCTGCGTGTACCTTTGCAAACCTTGTGCAGATCAGTTGGGTTAAAGTGATAAATTCCTCGATATCCATACCGCGGGGCGGAGCAATTACAGCGCAGATTTCAGCCTTATCACGGGATCCGAGCGGAGCGCCGGTAGAGAGCGTTAGAGTATAGTCTCCGACTGTTACAGTTTCGTGATTGCCGGCGTGCGGTAAAGGAAATTCGCGCGAATCCTTCTTGCAAACGTAGACACCGTTTCGCTCCTGAATGCTTCGGCCTGTAGCCGCAAACTCGGCAAGCGCTGAAACAGAAGGTTTATCCGCGTCGTCTGCAACAGTTGCGTATCTTCTTGAAAGCGAAGAAAGCAGCTCACATAAGTCTCCGCTGGCATCCTTGACCTCCGAAACTCGCTTGTAGAGCGAAGCGTGCTTTATGATATCGCGCATAAGCTCGACCATAAAATATAATTCTGAAACGGTTGGATCTTTGCCCTTGGCACATAAGTTACTTCTTATGAACTTAAGCTCCTCAAGTTCAGCGCCAAGACCAAGATCGCGCTTGATGCGCATCAAATAATCGTCATCTGCGGCGTTGAACCCCTTGACAATGCCGGCTTTTCGTTTAGGGACGTAGCCCTCTCCGGGTAAAAGCGACTTTAAAGCGTTCGTATCCTTGATCTCAGCAAAGCAAATGTCACCGTTGTGACTCTTGAGTGTCACTGTAAGCTTATGGCCGCGAAGATCGCAGGGCGATTCCACGCAAACCTCAATGAAGGAATCGGTATGGCCGTGCGCCTTACCGTCAGTATACGTCTCAAACAGAACCTCTCGCTCGGGTAACCGTGTGATCTCTTCGTCCAAAAGCTCACTTTTTATGATCTTTTGAAATTCGGTAAGCTTTGCGGCGCGCTCCTTGCGTACGTTTGTCGGCACCTTGTTCGGCATTTCTGCCGCAAGTGTACCTTCTCGTTCCGAATATGGAAAGATATGTGCGGAAAGAAAACGAACATCGCGCAGGAATTCTGCAGTATCAAGGAAATCTTCCTCGGTTTCACCGGGGAAGCCTACAATGACGTCGGTAGTGAACATAACACCCGGTATTGCAGCGCGAATTCGATCTATTGCTTCGCGTGCCATATCGGCGTTATATTTCCTTTTCATAAGTGCAAGCACACCCGAAGAGCCGCTTTGGAGTGAGATGTGAAAATGGGGAGCAAGTGACCGAAGGTCTTTGATCTCGTTCACGAATCCTTCCTTGAAAAGGGATGGATCAAGTGAACCGAGACGGATTCTGCAATCTCCTGCAATAGCATCGACGAGTCTGAGAAGAAGACCGAGCTTAACTCCATTAAGATCCTTGCCGTAAGAAGCGGTTTCGATTCCTGTCAGTACTATCTCGGGACAGCCTTCGTCTACAAATCCCTTGACCTCTCGTAAAACGTCTTCGGGAGCCTTAGAGCGAACGCTTCCGCGCGCTCGGGGAATTGCACAATAAGCACACTTGTTCTCGCATCCGTCTTCGATCTTAATATAAACTCTTGTTCTCGGAAAAGCATTAAGATGCATTTTCTCAAATTCTGCATCCCATACCGAAGGAGTGTGAATGATCGGATAGTCTGCAGAGGATGAATTGAAATATTCGTCGAGTATATCAACGCACTTCATTTTTTCTCCGTTTCCGCAAACCGCTATGACGCCCTCAATGGCAGATAGCTCCTCTGCAGAATATTCTGCAGTACATCCCGTTACGACTACTGCTGTTTTCTCACCGGATCTTGCAGCACGTCGAATCATCTGACGGGACTTCCGGTCAGCCTCTGCAGTTACGGTGCAGGTGTTTATTATATATGCATCGCAGTAATCAGAGCCGTCGCAAACCTCGTATCCGCGTTTTACAAGCTCCTCTGAAAAAGCTTCGCTTTCGTATTGATTGACTTTACAGCCAAGCGTAATTATGCCTATTCTTTTTGACACAGTTATCGCCTCCGTAATAATAATATATATTATTTTATCATTTTAAGTGCAAAAAGTAAACCCTTCAAGTGTAAAAAATCTAAAAATTGCGCACTTTCGTCAAAAATATTTCAAAATCACTTGAAAATTATACATTTTCGGAGTATAATAGATGTGGCATAAACCCAAAAATAATAAGTTAATAGAAGAGGAGAGTACAAATGAGCATTCTGCATATCGTTGACCACCCCCTTATTACTCACAAACTTTCAATTATGAGAAACAAGAAGACGGGATCTAAGGATTTTCGTGAGCTTCTTGACGAGATCGCTATGCTTATGGGTTATGAGCTTACCCGCGATCTTCCCCTTGAAGATATTGAAATTGAAACTCCTATTTGCAAAATGACCGCAAAGAGAATTGCAGGCAAGAAGCTCGCTATCGTTCCCATTCTCCGTGCAGGTCTCGGTATGGTGGACGGTCTTCAGAGACTCGTGCCTGTTGCAAAGGTAGGACACATCGGTCTCTATCGAGATCCCGAGACTCATCTTCCCGTTGAATATTACTGCAAGATGCCGCCCGATATCGATGAAAGAATCGTTATCCTCGTTGACCCTATGCTTGCAACCGGCGGTTCAGCATGTGATGCGCTTGCCATCCTTAAGGAAAAGTACGGAGTGAAGAATATCAAGTTTATGGCACTTGTTGCCGCTCCCGAGGGTGTTGCAAAGGTTCAGGCTGAACATCCCGACGTAGATATATACGTTGCTGCTCTTGACGAGAAGCTCAACGATCACGCATATATAGTTCCCGGTCTCGGCGATGCGGGAGATAGAATTTTCGGCACGAAATAATAACAACAATGGGGCTGACGTGTTCAGCCCCGATTTGTAAATTATGAGAATTATTAAGATTGAAAAAAATGATGCGGGTCAGAGACTCGACAAATTTCTCACGAAGGCTGTTAAGGGACTCCCGAAATCGCTGATGTATAAATTTATTAGAACTAAAAAGATAAAGCTTAACCGAGCTCGGACAGAGCCTGACGTTATGCTCAATGAGGGGGACGAGCTCCAGCTTTTTATCCGCGATGAGTTTTTCGATTCACCTGAGCAGGACGTTGGAGCGATCGCAAGAATAGAGCCTAAGCTTGATGTGGTTTATGAGGATGAAAATATTATCCTGATGAACAAACGCCCGGGAGTGCTTGTTCACGAGGATGATGAAGGACGAGACAATACTCTGCTGATGCATCTTCAAAGCTATTTGTATCGCAAGGGTGAATATGATCCCCGTGCAGAGCAATCGTTCGCTCCCGCTCTTTGCAACAGAATCGACCGTAATACGGGCGGCATTGTCATTGCAGCAAAGAACGCCGCCGCGCTTCGCGATATGAATTACCGTATCAAATCGGGACAGGTCAGCAAGTTTTACCTATGCGCAGTTCACGGCACTATGCCTAAGAAAAACGATATACTTACGGGTTTTCTAAAAAAGAACGAAAAGACGAACACAGTTGAGGTTTCCGACACACCGAAGCCCGGATTTCGAGAGATAAAGACCGGTTACCGTGTACAGTCATCAAAGAATGGCGCGAGCCTTCTTGAAGTAGAGCTTTTTACAGGAAGAACTCACCAGATTCGTGCTCATCTTTCGCACATCGGACACCCTCTCCTCGGTGACGGAAAATATGGTGTTAATCGTGACGATAAGAAAAAGGGCTATCATTATCAGGCTCTTTATTCCTACCGTCTGCGCTTTGATTTTGAACAGAACGGTGATGTGCTCGATTATCTCTCGGGGAAAGAATACCGTCTGCCGCGCGACTCCGTGTGGTTCTGCGCAGATTTTGATTACCGCAAATGAAAGAAAGATTCAAACGATTGATATATCCCGAGAAGAAGGGAATGATGTTTCTCTATCTTACCGTTTCGGGGATTTTGTCGGGACTATGTATGACGTTTCCAACCGCAGTTGGAGCAGTCCTCGAATGGATTTCTCTTATTCCTGCGGCTCTTGCGTTATATTCGGCCTGTCGACAGCGAATAAACTTTAAGCGCGCTTATTGGGGTTCTTTCTGGCTGATATATTCACAGCACGTAATCGTTTATCATTGGTTTATGAGCTTTTACCCTCTTGAATTCACGGGCATGACAAAGGCAGCGGCGGCCGGTGTCGTATTTATTGCAATATTCGGTCTTTCGCTTCTTGCAGCGCTGTTCAGCGGCTTTCTCGGGATTATAGTTGTAGGGACGTCAAGGCTTTCGGCTGTCAAGAGTTTCACAATTATTCTGCCTTTCGTTGCTGCTTCTGCATACGTACTCAACGAGTGGTTGAGAACACTGTTCTGGTTCGGCGTTCCGTGGAGCAGACTTGCTCTCGGTCAGCTCATCGAAGGGGTTCCTTATACGGTGCTGTCGTCCTCTTTATTCGGAACTTACTTCGTGACCTTCCTTATTGCGCTCGTTTCTTTTTTGCTTGCTCAAGCGATTTTTCTTGGCAAGTTAAAATTTCGCTGTATCCTTTCGGTTTTTCTGATCTTTGCAAATCTCATCTGCGGAATTGCAATCGCGAGTTTTCCGCAAGAAGAGAAAACTTCGATCAAAGTTGCCGCGATTCAAGGAAATATTAATTCCCGTGAGAAGTGGGAAGGTTCAAAGACCGCAGTAAATATATTCAAATCGTATTATGATCTAACCGTAGAAGCTGCAGAGAAGGGGGCACAGCTGATCGTGTGGCCTGAGACAGCTCTGCCTGATAACAACTTTGTTCCTTATCTTTGTGATTTTTGCAGAGAATACGAGGTGTATTTGCTATTCGGGGCTTTTCATTTTAACGAAAACGATGAGCCTGGAAACGCGCTTTATCTGATATCACCTGAAGGTGAGCTTTCTGATAACGTTTATCTCAAGCGCCACCTTGTACCATTCGGTGAATACGTACCGATGAGGAATCTGATAATGACGGTATTTCCACCTCTCGGACAAATAGCAATGCTTGAGTACGATCTTCTCCCCGGGGATGGCAGTAACCTCTTCGCGGTCGAAATTGACGGTGTCAAGATTAAAATCGGTGGCTTAATTTGCTTCGATTCGATCTATGAGGAGCTCGCATATAATTCTGCCGCTGACGGAGCTGACGTTATTTGCGTTTCTACGAATGATTCCTGGTTCGAAGATTCGCGTGCGGTATATATGCATTGCGGTCAAAGCCGACTTCGTGCGATTGAAACGGGAAGACCTATAATACGTGCAGCAAACACCGGAATTTCGACGGTTATTACAGAGCGAGGAGAAGTGCTCGAGATCCTTGATCCTTTGGTAGATGGCTATATCATCAGCGACATCTCGATCCCTGACGAAGCGTCTGATGCCTGGGATGTAAACAACGTGTTTTTGTGGTTAATGGTATTTATTATGTATATCCCGATTGTCGCAGAGGCAGGATTGCGCCTCTCGCGAAAAAGAAAATGAATTCTCACGGTCTGTTGACTTGACAGACCGTGATTTTTTTAGTATAATATTATAGAAATTAAACTGAAGGAGCGAGTTATGGCTTTTTCCGAAAAATTCGTGCGTAAACAGCTCGAAAAAATATTTCCAAAAATAGAAAAATACTCGCTCGAACAGCTTCGCTCGGCGCAGGATCATACAGGCGCTTTTATGCGACGTCTCGCAGGGCGCTCACTCGAGATCGAGAAAAAATCCTTCGGCGCATTTGATGCAGCTTGGGTTCACCCTGAAGCAAGGCGAAGTGATACTGTTGTGCTCTATCTGCACGGAGGCGGTTACACCTGCGGTAATATTGATTTTGCGATAGGCTTCGCCTCAACTCTGGCTAAATCGCTTGGCTTGAGAGTTTTCGCGCCCGCCTACAGACTTGCTCCCGAAGCTCCGTATCCCGCCGCTGTAGACGATGCGCTCCGTGCCTATGAATACCTAGTTGAATGCGGAATCTCTCCTCGCTCGATCATTTTGTGCGGTGAAAGCGCCGGCGGTGGATTATCTTACGCCCTCTCTTTGCGCCTCCGCAGTCTCGGACGTCCTCTCCCCGCGGGTATTATTGCAATTTCCCCATGGGTTGATCTTACTCTTTCCGGCGACAGTATTCGTAATAAGGCTGAAGTAGATATAGCACTTACATACGACCGCCTAAAGTTTTTTGCCGATTCTTATATCGGAGCTTCCTCGGCAGAAAACAGCGAAATTTCCCCGATTTTTGCTGACGTAACCGGTATGCCCCCTTCGCTGATCTTCGTTGGTTCTGATGAGTTACTGTATGATGATTCGCAAGTGTTCGAACGCAAGCTTATTCACTCAGGCAATTCCTGCAAATTGATTGTTGGTGAAAAAATGTGGCACGCTTATACAATATATAGCTTGAAGGAGCATAAAAGCAATTTTACCGAAATGGAGACTTTTATTGACAACGTGGTTCCTGCTCCACGAAATCTCCGTTGGATGAAGCTCGACAACGCCGCAAAAATATATCCCGCAGCCAAAAGACGCGATTGGAACAATACCTTCCGTCTTTCCGCTACACTCTCCGAGCCCATAAATCGCGACGTTCTTCGTGTTGCGCTTGACACAACTATTCATCGTTTTCCTTCAATTGCGGCGAAGCTTCGCAGAGGAATCTTTTGGTACTACCTTGAGGAACTTTCCCGTTCTCCCGAGATCGTCGATGAAATGCATTCTCCCTTGATCCATATGCCGATCGAGGATATCAGAAAATGCGCATTACGCGTCCTTGTCTACAAGAAACGAATCGCTGTAGAGTTCTATCACGCGCTGACCGACGGAAACGGTGGCTTGATCTTTTTAAAGTCCCTGATCGCTGAATATCTCGAGCGTAAATATTCGATTGAAATTCCAGCCACTGACGGAGTCCTTGACAGAGAAGAGGAGCCGTCCAAAGAAGAGCTTACTGACAGCTTTCTTGAAAACAGCGGTGACG
>JAZUBI010000045.1:0-6442 GCA_045638385.1 Eubacteriales bacterium | reverse complement strand
CCCAAAACCCCAACCTATATAAAGTCATGGTTAAGACGGTTTACTAAACTACACCGTGTAGCACAAGCATAGTCTATCTGCTATCGTGTTTCGGGTGTATTGCACTAGCGAAGTCGCTTGCGGCGGAGTCTGTGCATCCGTCGAAGGCTCGCATCCTCCCCGAAAAACCCAAATTTATCTCACTCGTTATCCTCAAGCATATTGACCTTTTTGACATTTTCGCCTTCAATAAGCAATGTGAAGATCTCATACGGGGAGACGTTCACTTCGTACGAATTACCCTTGAAGAATATCTTTATTTCCTGCGCCCTTCCGATATATTCCGCACCTCGGATAACCGTATGACTGCCGCTTTCCGCTTTTTTGAGCGTTGTAAGACAAACGCTTTCCGCCTCTACGCTCAAATAGCTTGCACAGTCTTCAAGTACTCCGGTATGGTTTGCCTCGCAAAGCACTATGGGGGGGTTGTTGAGCTCGGCTGAAAATGCCGTGGCACGTTCCTTACTTTCAAAAGAAACGCGCACAGATCCTTCGGTTATGCCTTGTCCCATGATCTCGTAGTCGACGTCAAGATCAATGTCCGAAAGTCGCAAATCTCCGTAAATCGGACTTCTCAAAACAGTGAGCCCAAGTTTTTTATCGATCGCGGTATATGAGAATATGTGGTCAGCGGCAATGGTAAGATTATCTGTTTTTATCCATTCGCCCATCGGAACCTCGGCTTTGCTTTCACCTCTTTCAATGCTTCCGTAAGGAACAGCTACCGTATGGATATCGCCGCAAAGATCCGAGACGAGCTTGAAAACTGCGTGCTTTTCATTCCAGTTGACTCTGTATCTAACGTCGATGTAGTCTGCTTTTGCATAAATCGAATAGTAAAGCTCAAGCTTTGAGGATCGGAATGAATATGTTGCCTTTATGATATTTCTTATCGGTCCGTTTTCGACCTCTTCGATCTTTTCAAGCTTAAAGGACTCAAGTTGCTTGCCATATGAGTCTATGTTGAACGCCCAAGTATCTCCATCGTCTGCGAAGCAAATGGGATTGAGCAATCTACCCTGTACCGTTTTACCCTTGGTCTTGTCATAGATCGATTCGATTTCGCCGTTTTCGGAGAGATTGATGAAATATCCCTCTGTCTCGACTCGTCTTGGGTCGCGAAGAGAACGGCGTTTCACATCCTCGTATGTTTTTACAACCTTGAACGCCTTGTAACCCATCGCAGGTATCTCAGCTTTAAACAAAAATCTCGTTCTGAATCCCGGAATGACCGATCTTTCTCTTATGATCTGGCAATCATATCTGTTGCCCTCACCGTCTTCGAGAGTGATCCCTTGATAATATTCGGGAAATTCGTGTAACCACTGAACCTCAGCCTCGATATAACCGTTGTAACTATCGGCGTTGAGGTTCCATACTACCAAATTCCACTCGTTTTCGGGGTTTTTACCCGGCATATTTATTTTGTTAGTTATCCGCAATAGATTGAAGTGCATTATCTCATTTGCGGTAGTTATGGCTCTGCCGTACTTGTTTTCCGCATCGAAAAAAGCCTCCTTGATGCAAGCTCCTCCAAGTATATCGTGGAACTGATTGAAAAGCACGTCGTGCCAGCACTTTTTTAAGGTGTCTTTTTTGTAATTGTTCGCAATTACAGAGGATTTTTCGGCGTTCAGTAATGCATATTCAGCCTTTCTGTTGAGTGCCTTTATATCGGTGTGATTGGCATACACGCCAAAGTCTCCGGTTACAAGCTCGCGCTTGAGAGTGAAGTCCGTCTCTCTGCCGCTGAAAAATTCATTTACGGTAGCGAATACCGCATTTTCGCTCTCCCTTATCTTTTCAATAGATCTGATAGTCGGCGCTCCGCCGTGATCGGTCACGCCGTAAACCTTTAAAGAGTCGTAGGGGAGCTTTTTTGCGTTTTCTATCTCGTCGGCGGTGTCACCCATATAAGGATCATCATCTCTGTATGTAAGAACCGAGCTTCCGTCGAGGGAAGTCCAGTTGAAAAGTGGCTTGTCGAGCTTAATATGAATACCCTCGGGACGGCGGAAAACGTAGTATTTAATTCCGCTCTTTGAAAGTATCTGCGGCAATGTGGGCGGATGACCGAAGCAGTCGATATTAAAGACGCTTACGGAACGTCTTCCAAAATTTTCAACAAGATAGCTCTGACCGTAAAGTCCTTGTCTTACAAGGCTTTCTCCGCAAGGAGTGTAGCAGTCGGGCTGTAGCCACCAGCCCTCCGCAAGCTCCCAGCGTCCCTCTGCTATGCGCTTTTTTATTTCCTCAAACGTTTCGGGATCTGTTTCCTTGATCCATTCAAACACGGGCGGTGTTGCAAAGGAATATTTAAATTCGGGATATTCATTCATTCGTTGCAGTGCAGAGCGAAACGTGGCACTGATCGATGACATAGCCTCATCCCATTTCCAAAGCCACACGGGGTCGAAATGAGTGTTTCCTATCATGTATACTTTTTTCATAATATATCGATTTTCTCCTTGAGCACCGAAGCCATGATTTTATAGCATTTCCCGTTAGGATGTATGCCATCACAGGAAAGATCCTCGGGTAAAAGCCCGTCCTGCTCTAAAACCGAATAATAATCTACGTATTCCGATTTGTATTCGTCGGAAAGCTTTTCGAGCATATCATTCGTGGTTAGTATCAGCTCTTTGAGTTCGTCTCTGTCAAACGGAGGAGCAATTCTCTGCGGAAGAAGCGAGCAGACGTATACTTTTTTACCGTAGCATTTTGAAAGCATATCTCGATAGCCTTCTTCTATGTTTTTCATGACCGCATCAACATCCTGACCGGGATCCTTCCACCACAGATCCGGCGCGGTTGAGATAAGGTCGTTTATACCAATGAGAATAACTATGATTTCTGCGTTGAGCTGTAAAACGTCAGCATCGAATCTTTTGGCTGCATATACGGTACAGTCTCCGCCTATTCCTCGGTTAATCTTCAAAATATTTGGATTGAAATATAAATTAAGATCCCAATAGTGAGTGATTGAGTCTCCAAAAAAAATTATATCAGCCGTTTTGCCGCTGTACAAATACTGCTCGTTGAGTATGTCAAACTCTCTTCGTCTCGTGTCAGCGGATGCCTGTGTACCGAAAAAACCGGGTCTTATTAACTCTTTCATGCCTGATCCTTTCATTTAGCTGTCGGGTATTCGTTGCCGAGAAGGTGAAGGGGAGCTTCATCCTCAATCACCTCTGGAAATCTTCCCGTGGGCTCGTAGAATCTGTTATCAACTCTGTCGTCGTTTACCTTTGAAACCTCGCCAATGAGTGCCTTACCGCCCTCTGCCCAGAATGAATGATACATTCCGGTCTGTATTGAGATGCTCTCTCCGGGCTTCAGTCGAACGGTATCGCCTGCATTGACGGTGAAGTGGCGTCCGTCCATATATATATCAACGTCAGTGTCGGCAAATTGCCCGTCTTCGGTGGAGTTGTAAACTCTTATGACAAGGTCTCCGCCGCCGCGGTTGATGATATCCTCCATTTTGCTCCAATGGAAGTGGTAGGGTGTTATCTGACCCTCCTCAACGATAAGCAGCTTTTCCGCATATGGCTTGATATATTTTTTATCGTTGAAATTTCCGTTTCTTACGGTAAACATCAAAAGACCTGTTTTCATAAAGTCTCCCGAGCCGAAATCGGTAATATCCCAACCCAACATATTATCTCTTATCTCGTCATACTCATGACCTTTGCTTGCCCAATCCTCGGGACTCCAATATGCGAATGGGGGGAGCAGGAAATTCATTTTTTCAATAAAGCTGATAGCATCTCTCATAATACTGTTGATCTCGGATCTTTTCATTTTCATTCTCCTTTTTAAAGAAAATTTGCGTTGGTAATATTTTAATTATACTTTTTTTAGAAAAAATAGCAAGGTCACAATCAAAAAAAGTATAAAAAAAATAATTTTTATACAAATTTGAGAATTGACACCGATAAAAAAATATGCTAAAATCGAATTAATGTATCATTCAGATCACACAAGGAGATAACATTATGTTCAGTATTGAAAACAGCGCAACGATATACGTCTCGCAGACCCTCGGAGAAGACGGTGCGAACGGCTTTGCGCCAATTGCTGACAAAGGCGGAAACGCGCCGCTGAAAACGATTGAAAAAGCAATCGCTATTATAAAGGAGCACCGAAAGAACGGACTCTGCCGACCTATGACCGTCTCGATAGTCGGTGATTATTATACGCAAAAGCCGATAGAGATAGAGGGCGTAAGAGGAATCACGCTTGAGCCCTTTGCAAATGGCTCAAGAATAATCGGCGGCGTGAGAATAGACGGCTGGAAAAAGGGTAGCTTTATGGGCGCCGAATGCCTTTGCGCTACCGTTCCCGAGGGTACGCCGTATTTTACCGATTTTTACGTCAACGGAAAACGCGCAAGCGTTACAAGATATCCAAAGACAGGAACGCTCAGAATATTGAACAGCGAATCTTACACTCAAAATCAGGATCTCAGCTCGCAGGGAGCTTTCACCTCGTCAAAGTGGTTTTTGGTCGATCCCCGTGACCTTGAGGGACTTGACAATATCCTTGACGCGACTATAAATTACTATCATTTCTGGGTGGATGAGCATTCGCCTATCGAGAGCTATGACAGAGAGAGCGGAAAGCTTACCATGAGCTATCTGAGCCGCTTTACATCAAGCCCTGTTTACGAAAAGTCAAGCGCGGTGGATTACTATCTTACAAACGTCCCGAACGCCTTTTCAAATGCAGGAGAATGGTATCTTGACAGAGGGGCCGGAGTGGTTTACTATATCCCGACCGAGGGTGAGAGCGCGGAGAATATCGAGGCATTTGCGCCGGTTACCGACAAGCTTTTTATCATTAAGGGCGAGGATATAAGGATACGCTGCTTTGAGCTTACCTGCACAGCAAGCGATTACGCAAGCACGAAGTGGTACAGCGGCGAGGGCGGTATGTTCGAGGATAGCGACATTATGTACGGAAGCGACATTCAGTCGGTCTGCTGGGCGCCCGGCGCGATATATTTTGAGGGAGCTATGAGATGCTCGCTTTCAAATTGTGTTATCCACGGACTCGGTGTTCACGGAATCGAGATCGGCAAGGGATGCCGCCGTATAAGAATAGAGAAAAACGAGATATACGACGTCTCCGCGGGAGGAATCAAGGTTGAAGGCGGCAGGGCAGGCGAGGATAGCGTCTATGCTACCACCGATTGCGTGATAAGAGGAAATCACATCCATAACGTAGGCGCGAGATATGCCGCAGGCTGCGGAATACTCCTCAGAGATTCCTCGGACAACGAGATCTCCGAGAACGTAGTGCACGATCTCCAATACACCGGTATTTCGGTCGGTTGGGTATGGGGCTATGCCGAGAGCGCAACGTACGGAAATCTTGTCCGCGACAACTATATTTACAATATCGGCAACGGAGATCTCTCGGATATGGGCGGAATATATATGCTTGGCAGACAGAGCGGTACCGTCGTTTCGGAGAATCGCATCCATGACGTAAAGTGCCACGTTTACGGTGCGTGGGGACTCTATACCGACGAGGGATCAAGCAATATGACGGTGGAAAACAACGTCGTTTACAATACGGGCAAGGAGTCTTATCACCTGCATTACGGTCGCGATAACGTAGTTCGCAATAACGTGCTTTACGGTGAGGGAAGCTCGACCTTTATCATAAGCAAAAATGAAGATCACAATCAGGTGGTTTTTGAAAATAATATCATGCTGACGCGCAGCGCAGGTATCTTCAGCGTGAATTGGTTTAACGTGATGAAGCCAAATGTCAGCAGAAATCTTATCTGTGATCTTGAGCGTGAGAATGCCGTTATGGTCACTGAAAAGGAGGGTAAGAGCTTTAGTGTCAAGGAGTGGGAGTCGCTCTTCGATTTCGATTCCGGGAATATTGAAGCTGACCCGTGTATGCCGGGTCTTTGCGAGTACGATTTCACTCTCTCGCCCGATTCTCCCGCGATTAAGCTCGGCTTTAAGCCTCTGCCGGATCACGTAGCAAAAGGAAAATAATATTTATCGGCGACCGAGTCCCTTCGGTCGCCGAATTTTGTAAATTGTAATTTATCGGGGGGGTTACGGCTTCAAATTTTTGTTTGATTTCGCTTTGCGTTAGCCTTCCCTTGTGAGGGAAGGTGGCTCGGCGAAGCCGAGACGGATGAGTAGAAGACTAACGATTTTTACCGTCTTTGCTCAGAAAGAAAGTCTTACGGTGTAAGGCATTGCTGCTCGCGCGTCTTTAACGGTAGACACAGTAGCGTATTCTACTCATCCACCACTGCGTGGTCCCCCTTCCCTCACAAGGGAAGCCTAACGCAAAGCGTGACGTGAGGGAAATTTATAGCCATGAAATACAAATTAAACAGTTCGACAAATCAAAATTTAAAACACAAAAGATC
>JAZUBI010000044.1:0-1895 GCA_045638385.1 Eubacteriales bacterium | reverse complement strand
GTTGACGAGATAATCGGAACCTTAAAGAAGAAATAAAAGCACAAAAAGAGAGGACTTGGGCTACCTACCATAAAGCAGGTAGGATAGCCCAAGAGCGCCCTTTCTAAGAATGAGATACGGTGTAACCGAAGCTTCGATTATGCCGTTTTCTCTTTTATATTAACTTCTTGTTCTCGTTCCCATTTTACTTCTTCCAAATGCTCCTCGAACATTACTTCTATTTCCTCGGCTGTGGGGATATAGACAATGCCGACACCGTGATAATACACGTCGATCTGTTGATGTCTGCGTTTATCCTTGCGGTACGGAGCGTGGACTACGATTTTGGAAACGAACTCGTGGACAAGTTCGGGAGTAAGCTCCTTTACCTCGGTAATCTTCTTAACCTTGGCAATAAACTTTTCAATATCGTCCGTCTGTTGCTTGCCCGCTTCAATCTCTGTGCGAAGCGTTTCGGCAAGCTTTTTCTTTCCCGCTTGCTCGTCCTCATACATTTTTGACATCTTAGCAAAGCGGTCATCGGACAATTTACCCGATAGGTTGTCCTCGTAAATACGCATAAAACGTGTGTCAAGCTCGGCTATTCGCTTTTCGGTCTTTTCAAGCTCCCGTCTTTTCTTGGATAGCTCCTTACGGCTTTCCTCGATAGAACGGCTTTGCATCTGCTCTGCGAACTTTCTCTCAAAGCATTGAACATACCAAAAGACACGTTGCATACTTTGCAAGACGGCTTGTTCAAGGTGTACCTCTCTGACGAAATGCGCCGAGCAGTTATCCTTGTTGAGTCTTGAAGTCGAGCAGGTAAACCAATTTTGCTCGTGCGTAAGATTTTTTGCCGTGCAGTAATAGAGCTTTTCACCGCAATCGTTACAGAATACAATGCCCGAAAACATACTGACATTTCCGCCACGCGAAGGTCTGCGCTTGTGTTGGCGCAGCTCCTTAACGATAGCAAAGGTTTCTCGGTCAATGATGGCAGGGTGAGTATTCTCGAATATCTTCCAATTTTCTTCGGGAATGTGTACCCTCGTTTTATTCTTGAAAGACTTGGTTGTGTAACGGAAATTGACGGTATCTCCCACATACTCCTGCTTCTCCAAGAGGTCTGCAACCGTTCTTGCTACCCACCTTCCGGGAACGGCGGGCGGGGCGGAACATTTACGCCCAACGCTTATCCAATGCTCCGTAGGTGTCGGTATCTTTTCTTCGGTCAGCTTCTTTGCGATCTGCGTCGGTCCGAAGCCTTCCACGCAAAGCGCGAATATCTTGCGTACCACCTCGGCGGCAGGCTCGTCGATTAACCATTCCTTCGGGTTTTCGGGATTTTTCATATATCCGTAAGGCAATACCGTAGTAAGAGGAATACCCGACTCACCCTTGTGCTTGAATACCTCGCGCACCTTTTGAGAGGTGTTTTTGGCGTGCATTTCATTGAACCAATCCTGCACGGGAAGAAAATCGCTGAGTCCTTTTGCAGTGTCGATATTGTCAAGAATGGCAATATAGCGCACACCGAGGCGGTCAAATTCTTCCTCCAAGAGTTGTCCGACAACCAAGCGGTTACGACCAAGACGGGAATGGTCTTTCACGATAAGCGTTCCAATTTGTCCCGCCTCCGCAAGCTCCATAATCTCCGTAAAGGCAGGTCTTGCAAAATTCGTTCCCGACCAACCGTCATCCACGAATACTCTCGTATTTCTGAAGCCGTTTTCTTTTGCGTATTTTTCAAGTATAGATTTTTGGTTTGTTATTGAGTTGCTCTCTCCTTGCAGTTCATCGTCACGTGACAGTCTGCAATAGAGGGCTGTTATCTTATCCGACTTAATATTCATTGTTCTCCTTTCCTCGGTCGGATGCGATATGAATTGTAGGTTCACCTATATTATACCACATCC
>JAZUBI010000043.1:0-10798 GCA_045638385.1 Eubacteriales bacterium | reverse complement strand
TGCAAAGCACGGCTTTTTTTGTTTTGATTGGAAGGCATTTGAAGGGTGAGCAAAAACAGTGCGGAGGACTGTATTTGGCACCACAGGTTTGGGAAACGCAGGAAGCGAGAGTGCGGTGGAACCGCATAACGAAAAAGTTTTCATTAAATATTAAGACACCCTAAAGTGTTGAGTATATGAAGTCGTAGTGCTTCTTTTTTTCGTTTCTAAAACGCATTTATATAAATAGAAAAGAATAAATAAAAGAAAATATAGCTTTGATTAACAAAAATTTTGAAGAAATTTAAAAAATGTTGTCGAATAATGATTGAATTGCAGATATTATGATGCTATAATATAATATTGCATTATATAAGTGGAAATTTGCCTTTTTGAAAGTGAACAGTTTTATGGTTAACAAAGAATTAAGAAGATTAAGCCGACGAGAGCTTGTGGATATAATTTTTCAAATGAAGAGAAACGAAGAGAAGCTACAGGAAAAGATAGTTTCTCTTAAAGCGGCACTTGAGATTAAAAGAATCAAAATTGCCAAAGCAGGCTCTATTGCCGATGTTGCGGCAGAGATAACCCAAGTTTTTTCTGCGGCGCAGGCAACCGCAGACCTGTATTTGCGGGAAATAACCGCAATGAAAGAGGATGCAGCAAAAGAGTGTGCCGAAATTATCAAGGAAGCGAAAGAAAGAGCAAAGAAAATCGAAGCGCGGGAAGAAGACAAAAATTCAGATTAAGCGAGATGATTCGATATGTTCAAAAGGTCCAAAAAGGATATAGCCATTCCTTCTTTAAAACAAATACAGCAGGAACGAAAACGGATACGAAGGAAGGATTATTATCGCAAAGCCCTTTGGGGTACGGTTGCGGTTTTGGTGGTTGTTGCGGCGGTTGCGGTTTTGATAGCGACGCTGTTTCTGCCCATACTTCAGATATCCGGCGACAGTATGTCCCCTACGCTGGAGCACGACGAGATAGTAGTTCTTCTTAAAACCAAAAATTTTGAACGGGGCGACCTAATCGGCTTTTATTACCAAGGCAAGATTTTGTTGAAGCGGGTTATCGCTCTGCCTGAGGATGAGGTTGCCATCGACGCTGACGGCAACGTGTACGTTAACGGCGAGCTTTTGGAAGAGAATTATATAACCGAAAAGGAGCTCGGAAATTGCGATCTTGAATTTCCGTACAAGGTTCCCGCCGCGAGCTATTTTGTGTTGGGGGACCGCAGAAACAATTCGGTCGACAGCAGGAATTCCGCGATAGGCACAATAGCGCAGGAAGATATTATCGGTAAGGTGTTTATAAGAGTCTGGCCGTTCCCCAGATTCGGATTCGTATATTAAAGAAATTTTTAGAATCAAGAGAAAGGGGGGAGCACCATGCAGGATATATTGAACGAAAGTCTGGACAAATCAAGGCGAGCCAGAGATCGCAGAAATAGAATCATCGCACTTCTGCTGGTGCTGTCCCTCTTGGTTTCGCTGGACGTGTTTTGGGTTTTACGTCAGCCGGGATTGACTCTTGCAGGTGATGCCGACTGCGGATTTATCGAGCATACCCACGATACCAAATGCCCGCCGTGTCAGCTTATCGAGCACATTCACACGATCGATTGCTATTCCGACAAGAAGGCGGACGTTGAAAGTCAGCTTGAATGGAAGAACATATTCGACGGATATCCTTATACGGGTGATCTGAGACAGGATCTTGTCGGTATTGCAAAAATGCAGGTCGGATATTCCGAAAGCAAAACCAACTTCCAAGTGGGTGACGACGGTGTACGGCGCGGATATAACCGCTACGGCGCTTGGTACGGATCACCATACAGCGATTGGTCTGCGATGTTCGTATCCTACTGTCTGCATTACGCGAACGCGGATGAAACCGAAGTTCCCATAAACTCCGGCGCCGATTCCATGGCTGAGCTTTGGAAAGCGCGCGGCAAATACGCACCCTTAGGCAGCTACAGGCCTAAGGCAGGCGATTTGGTATTCTTTACCGAAAACAGAGTAGGTGTCGTTGCGGAGGTCTATAACACTTCGTTTTACGTAATTTGCGGCGACGTTAACGGCGAAGTGGACAGAAGGCTTTTGTCGATTGCCGATCCTACCGTAACCGGTTGGGGCACGACCGTCGGAACGGTTGCCGAAAACGTTTCGCTTAACTACGACGTGCCTCCGACACTCGGCCGTCCGAACAACAGTCTGCCGGATATTTCCAACGGTCCGGTGCTGCAGATTTTAGAGGGCGATCAGCAAGCCGAGCAACCGATGCGAAGCGGGCGAATGATGCTTGCAACCACATCCGAGGCGATAAACCTCCTTGAATACTTGAAGAGCAAGAAGGGCGATTATTTCTTCACGCTGTTCAATACCGACAACACCGAGCTTCCCAAGGACGGAAACGGAAATTACATCGTACAGGCCGATACCGCTTACAGAATGACGTTGAGCTTCTCGAGCCCCGAGGGCTTTCTGCCCGGCACCTATGAATATCAGGTGCCCAACGGCTTGATGGTTGACGGTGGTGCGGGCGAATTTGTGCTTCAGGACGGCACGAACGTCGGTAACTGGGTGGTTACGAACGACGGCTTGATCACGCTAAACTTCAACGAACATATCAACAGCCGAAGCGATATTACAATCAGTGCGACGCTCGGCATCAACTTTAAGGAGCAGGACGAGCCGATCGACTTCGACGGAAAGATATTCATTACCGTTGAAAAGCCGGGAGAGGGCAAAATACCTACTAGCCTTTCCAAGTGGGGCTCTCAGGGCAACGAGAACAATACCAACGGTCAAACCGATAACGCCAAGATCTATTGGAGAATAATGGTAGAGGGTCATAAGGACTCGCATATCCCCGGAAGCATCCTTACCGACAGACCTCTTTTGGGCACCGATCTCGGTACTCATATATATACCGAATCGGATATGCAGGCGGGTATTTCCTTCGGTGTCTCGCAAATGGATCCGATAACCGGCGCCGAAATCGCTTGGCATCAATGGAGGGTGTACCCCGGAGATCCTAACCTGACTTGGACCGAGGACGGTTGGACCTATACGATGCCTGAAACCGTGCGTTGCGATTTTTGCGGCGAGATTGAATTAGGCAGCGACGCTTGGACCTACTACATCGATTATTCCTCGACCCCGCAAAATGCCGTAGCGGGTACGATGGGTTATATGAACCGCGTCGAAATCGAGGAGCAATACGCCGAGGGCTGGGTGGCGTTCACTCAGGGCTTGATCAACGGCGTAATACACAAAGAAGGCTCGTTTGTTGCCGATGCAGGCGGAGGTACCTTCCGTTGGGAGGTTCAAGCCTCGATTCCCGGTCATGAAGAGGGCAAAAAGGCCGATTACGCTTGGTTCATAATGGACTTCTTGGAAATCCACGACGGAAGCGGCAACGTTATTGACGTTGTCAACAACGAAATGCATCTTTCTACCGTTACTGCAAATTATCACAGTCAGACAATAAACGTACCGAGCATATACGATGCTACCGAAAACGACCCGTTTGCATGGCATGCGTATTGGGGTATGGATAGAAACGGAACGCGCTATGCTTGGCAGATAAACATCGTCTGCAAATGTCGTTGTAATGCAGCAAACTGTGACCGTTGGGAAGGCTGGTGTACGTCTGAATATTGGTACGAGCATGAGGTAAACGACTGGCGTTATAAGGGCTACTGTCAATGCTGGGGTGAACCCGAAACGGTAACATTTAACTTCATCTATGAGACGACGGAGATTGAAAAGATCGAACAATACGGCGGTATGGATTACCGGCTCGTAAACCGAGCCGAGCTTTACAACAAGCCCAAGGAAGGCCCGAACGGCGTTCTGGTTTCTCCTCCGGCTGAGGCAGAGGTGGATATACCCACCATGTTCCAGAAGGAGTTGACACACGACTTTAACGGCTACACCGCTAATTATAAGATTACCGTAAACGAGGGTAAGCTGGTGCTTACAAACGGTGCACCGCTTACGATACACGACGTTATGACGCCGACGCTTGCCTTTATTAACGGTTCGCTTGTGATAACCGCGGAGGACGCGAACGGAAAAATTACGACGCTGCGGCAAGACGTCGATTATACCGTCAAGTACGACGGCTCGGGTGGCGTTAAGGATGAAGACGGCTCTCCGGTGCACGTTCTTGACATTGTGATTTTGCATCCACAGCCGGTCACGTATCTCCTCGATTACGATGCGACGCTGATCATGCCTGAGCAAATAACGGGACACATCAAGTACAGCAACTCTGCGACAATTCATCTGTGGGGTGCGGACATTACCGACTCTACGGTCGAAAAGGTTTACACCGACGTTAACATCGCCGCGAAGAACTTTAAGGTTGATCTTGTAAAGGCAGACTCATTGACGGGCGAGCCGCTTCAGGGCGCAACCTTCGGATTGTTTAACGAAGAGGGCGGCTTGGTTGCCTCGGGCGTGACCGATGCAAACGGTAACATTCACTTTAAAACCGACGTTACTCAGGGTATAATCCTTCGCGAGCACATGCTCTATTATATGCAAGAGCTTCAGGCTCCGCCCGGATATAAGCTTGATAAAACAAAGCATTGGTTCTGCTTCTGCGATACAGTAGACGGTAATTGCAATACCTTCGACGATCTTGCAGGAGACAAAGAGGTTATCCGAATTCCTTTTGAGCAGATCGGTATAGTGCATGTGGATAACCACGTGCTTGAATACGATCTTCCCGAAACCGGCGGAATCGGTATTTATCCCTCGATGCTTGCGAGTGTAACGTTCATCGTTATACCACTTGTATATATGATTCTTCAAAGGCGCAAGCGTGGAAGGAGGGGCAATAGATAAGCTTACCCTTTTACGGCAGATTCGCGCCGAGAAGAATTAAAAAAATCG
Source organism: Eubacteriales bacterium (assembly GCA_045638385.1). Lineage (GTDB taxonomy): Bacteria > Bacillota > Clostridia > Oscillospirales > CAG-272 > SVTX01. The sequence goes on along the minus strand of JAZUBI010000043.1, from coordinate 5,912 downwards.
CTAACAAACAAAAAAAATAAAAAATAAAAAATAAAAAAGTGAAAAAGAAAGGACTTCAAATCATGAAAAAGTTTGTTCCTATTATCCTGGCAGTGGCTATGATTTTGGCCATGAGTATCACCGCATTTGCGGCAGACACCACTACTCTTACCATCACAGGTGAAGATGGAAGAGAGTATGCCGGCTATCAGTTGTTGGGCTTGACCACCAGCCTTAAAGCAGGCGATCACGCTGACTGTGACGGCGAAAACCACAATAAGGATTGCTACAACTACGCTTACACCGTAAACGAAAAGTATGCTGAAATCCTTCAGAACGAAACCTTCTCCTACGCCGAAGACACCCTTTGGGGCGACGAAGGCGAACCTGCTTCCGCAGCAGACGTAACCGACGATCAGATCCTGGATTATCTTGCTGTTCAGACCGGCGACACCTTAGACGCTTATATGTCTATGCGTGAGGTTGCAGATCGTCTTTATCTTGCTATTAAGGAAGAAGGCATCGCTCCCGATGCAACAGACCTTACCGGTAACAACGACGTTATCGCACAGGGCTACTGGATGTTTGCAGACGTTACCGTTCTTGACGGCAACGAAGCAAATTCTTTGGTTATGGTAAACACTGCAGGTCAGGCTTCCATCACCATCAACCCCAAAACCGCACTTCCCACCGTTGAAAAGAAGGTAAAGGATATTGCTGACGGCGAGGATGACGATATTACCGATAACCTCTGGCAGGATTCTGCCGACCACGATATCGGCGATACCGTTCCCTTCAAGCTCACCGCTACTCTTCCCGCAAACGTATCCTACTATCAGGAATACACCATCGTATTCCACGATGCTATGGCCGCAGGCTTGACCTTCGACGCTACTTCCGTAAAGGTCTATATGTACGACTCCAAGCAGAATGCAGATGCTGACACAGCCCTTAGCGACTACGTAATCGACGTTACCGACAACTTTGTTGTTACCACCGAAGATTTGGCTGATACCTGCACCTTCGAAGTAAGCTGCGACAACGTATTGGCTATCGACGGCGTAAACAAGAATACCGCTTTCGTGGTTTACTATGAAGCAACTCTTAACGAAGCTGCTGTTGTCGGCGCAGTCGGTAACCCCAACGAAGTGTTCCTCGAATTCTCCAACAATCCTTACGAAGAAGGCACCGGTGAAACCGAAAAAGACAAGGTAATCGTATTTACCTACGAATTGGTTATTAACAAAACCGATGCAGCAGACGATCCCCTTAAGGGCGCAGGTTTTACCCTCTACAAGAAGGATGCAACCGGTACCTATAATGCTATCGGCGCAGAATTGAAGGGTGCAGATATGACCACCTTCACTTGGAGCGGCCTTGACGATGGCGACTACAAGCTGGTTGAATCCACCGTTCCCGCAGGCTACAACAAGATGGTTGATATCGAATTTGCCATCACCGCTGAACACAGCGAATTGGCAGAAGAACCTACTCTCATCTCTTTGGACGGCGGCGTACTGGGTATTGGCGACGTTACCAACGGTGTTATCACCGAGGATATCGTTAACAACACCGGCACCGTTCTTCCCGAAACCGGTGCAAGAGGCACTATGCTTCTTATCGGCGGCGGCGCATTCCTCGTAATTCTTGCAGCTGTATTTATGATCACCCGCAAGAAGATGTCCGTATACGCTGACTAATCGGAACATAAAAACAAATCGGGCTGTTTAGCTTGAAAAGGCGGCGGATGGTATAACCGCCATCCGCCGCAACCTTTACGGAGTTTTGCTTATAAAGCAGTGGAGAGATGCTTATGAAGAACAATAAAGTAGGTATGCTGTTGGTTCTGATGCTTTTCGTAGGCGTCTGTGGATTGCTTTATCCCTCTGTAAGCCAATATTGGAATACCAAAACCCAAACGCAAGCCGTTGAAAATTATCAAGAAATTCTTGATTCTCTGTCCCACGAAGATTTCGAAGCCTTTTTCGAGGAGGCAGAGGGATATAATACCAAGCTTAGTCAGCTTAATTCCCAATTGTCGGATTACCATCGATTGGAGGGCTATAACGACATATTGAACGTAGGCGAAAACGGTATTATGGGATACGTTTCCATTCCCAAATTGGGGGTGGAAATACCCTTGTATCACGGCACATCCGCCGAGGTGTTGAATATCGCCTGCGGACATTTGGAGGGTACCTCCTTTCCCATTGGGGGAGAAAGCACTCATTGCGTTCTTTCTGCCCACCGCGGTCTGCCCCATGCCAAGCTTTTTACCGAACTGGATAAAATGGAATTGGGAGATACATTTACAATCACCGTATTGGACAGAACTGTCACCTATCAGGTAGACCAAATTAAGGTTGTCCGTCCCAACGAAACCTCGGATATACAGATAGTAGAGGGAGAGGATTTGTGCACCCTGCTTACCTGCACCCCCTATGGAATCAATTCCCACCGATTGTTGGTTCGGGGCACCCGTATAGAAAATGCCGCACCCATTATTCACGTAACCTCCAACGCCTTCAAAATCGATTCGTTGGTGGCAACTCCCATCGTTGCGGCGCCGATCTTGCTTGTATTGCTTATTGTATTAATGGTAAAATATCGGGATAAGGGAAGCAAACCCCTTATCTCCAAGGAGGAAGACGAATGGTCAAAAGAAGAATAGGAATATTCCTTGTCTTGGCTTGTTTTTGCCTGTACTTGGTGCCCTTTTACGTCCAAGCCATTTCCACCTCTGATGCAAAAACCCCTGTTTCGGTGGACGAAAGGTGCTCGTTAACCATATCCTACGGCTTTGAAGGAATCCCTTTTTCGGATTTGCCCGTAAGTCTTTATAAAATCGCAGACGTTTCCGAGGATTTCCAATATACCTTCGTTGATTCCTTTGCCGATTCAAAACTTATTATTAACGGCATCAAAACCCAAGGAGAATGGAACGTTATCCGTTCAACCCTTGAAACCTACATTGTTGCCAACAGCGTAGAGGCAGATTATTCTGCAACCACCGATCAATCGGGCAAGGTCTCCTTTGATGCTCTTAACACGGGGCTGTATTTGGCAATAAACCAACCCATAACCCAAGATGGCTTCAGATATTCCTTCGATTCCGCCTTGTTTGCTCTGCCCAATCTTGATACCGAGGGCAATTGGCAATATAGGGTTGAGGCTACCGCAAAAACTCAAGCGATACCACCTGCTGATGATGATATCGAATATAAGGTTTTAAAGCTTTGGAAGGGTGATTTAGGAAGTCCCGACCGACCCCAAAGTATCGAAATCGAGATATTCCGCAACGAAATAAGCCATGAAACTGTCACGCTTTCCAACGAGAACAATTGGACCTACAGCTGGAAGGCAGAGGATGACGGAACGCAATGGAAGGTTATCGAAAGAAACGTCCCCGCGGGATATATTATGACGGTGGAGGAGAGGGAAACAGCCTTTGTCCTCACCAATACACTTGAGGACGAACCCGATGACCCCATACCGTCTACGGGGGATACCTCCAATGTTTTGATTTATGTAATTCTTATGATAATATCGGGATTTATACTGGTATTCATAGGAAAAACGGGAAAGAGAACTGATTTATGAAGAGCCTGAACAGCAGACTTGTCAGGAAAATTTGTCTTTTAACGGGAGTTGCCTTGCTTGCGGCGGGAATAGCCGTGCTGGTGATTTGGCAATGTGGACTTTACGCTTCGCAAGAAAAAGCCGAGCAATATGCCCAAGCCCTTATGGAGATACTCCCCGAGCCCCAAGCCGCAATTCCCGAGGAACGACGGGATAACGCTATGCCCGCCATTTCCGTGGAGGGTGTGGATTTTGTAGGCGTTATCGAAATGCCTCGATATAATTCCGTTTTGCCCGTATGTGCCCACTGGGGCAAGCCCTCTAAATATCCCTGCCGATTGGAGGGAAGCGTTTACGATAAAACTATCCGAATCGGCGGCACCTCCCAAAAGGGACAGTATGATTTTTACCGGGATATCTCCGTCGGGGATTCTGTGTTTTTCAGAGATGTGGAGGGAAACCGATACGAATATTCGGTAATCGACATTCGTTATGAAAAAAACGCCGACCAAGTCTCTCTCGGCCGCCAAGATTCCGCCCTGACGCTGTTTATCAAAAACACCTACGCCTTTGAATATATAATTGTATACTGTGACGTTTCGAGCTGAGAGCAGATGAGTTTCTCATCGTCAAAAATGTTGTGCACATGAATGGCACCGCTCCTTCTCCGCCAAATAAAAAGAACCATCGTTGATGGTTCTTTTTATTTTGTTCTGAAGGGATTTGAAGGGTGAGCAAAAACAGTCCGGGGGACTATTTTTGGCACAACAGGTTTGCGAAACGGAGGAAGCGAGAGTGCGGTGGAACCGCACAGCAAGCGACGAAGTTCACAAAGAATCCCTCCTTCTCTGCTCGAAATCGACATCGAAAGATGTCGATTTGTTTTTTTAAAACGATGAGCTGTTACAAGAAAAAGGCTCAAAAATGTATATACAACATAAAATTTGTGGTTTGGAATATAACTGAAAAGAAAAATCCTCACAAACTTGTTGACATTTCAACAAGTTTGTGATATAGTCTATGCTTGTTGAGATATCAACAAGTGCCATTTGTTGAATGAATTTAAAATAAGTTTGCTTTTCAAAGCAATAACATTAACAAAAAGGAGTTAACTATAAATGAATAGCGAACAGTTACATCCTAAAAGAGAATTTAAAAGTATTCGTCATATAGTAGAATATGCTGCAAAAACCTACGGTAACAGCACAGCATTTTCTTATCGTTTGAAGCCCAACGACAAGGAAAAAGTCACCGTCAGCTACATTGAGTTCCGTGATGACGTAAGAGCTCTTGCAACTGAAATGCTTTCGCGGAAAATGGAGGGAAAGCATATTGTCGCAATAGGAAAAATGTCTTATGATTTTGTAGTTACATATTATGCTACTCTTCTTATCGGGGCGGTTCTTGTTCCGCTTGATAGAGATTGGAACTCAACAGAATTGGCAAATACAGCAAAAAACGCAGATATCGATTATCTTTTCTGTGATGAAGATCTTTCGGATAAGAGCGAAGAAATCCAACGAATTTGCGATTTAAAATCTCCGATTATCTATTTCGGTGCGGCAGGAGAACAAGGTCTTTCGACTATGATAGCTGAAGGAAGTCGAAAATATTTAGAAGATAGAAGACCGTACTTTGCGGTGGACTTTGATAATCGCAAGCTTTCGCTTCTTGTCTATACCTCGGGAACGACCGGAAAAGGCAAGGGCGTGATGCTTTGTACCGATTCCATTATCCGCAACATGTCTGACGTTTTACCTTATATTGATTTTGCAAAGAAAACCGTTTCGGTTTTGCCGCCACATCATACGTATGGTTCTACCGTTATGCTCATAGGACATGTAATGATTGGAACAGAGGTGTATTTATCCAGCGGCATACGTTATGTGCAAAAGGAACTTATGATGGAAAAGCCCGGTCATCTTGTTTTGGTTCCTCTTTATCTTGAAACCTTTTATCGAAAAATACAAGCAAATCTTAAAAACCAAGGCAAAAATGCAATAGTAAGCAATATGATGAAACTTGCCAAGGTTACCCGAACTGCAAGTTTCGGCCTCGTTGATTTAAGAGAAAAGCTCTTTGCACAAATAAGAAACGCTTTTGGCGGAAGAATCAAAACCATTGTGACGGGAGGCGCGCCAATCAATCAAGAGATAGTTTCGTTTTTTGAAGGATTGGGAATTTCGATTTTAAACGGATACGGTATCACAGAGTGCTCGCCATTGATTTCGGTCAACAGAAGTCGTAACGTTGTAAAAGGCAGCGTCGGAACAGTTCTTGATATGGATGAGGTGAAAATCAGCGAGCCAAACAATGACGGCGAAGGCGAGATTTGTGTCAAAGGTCCCAACGTC
>JAZUBI010000042.1:0-1959 GCA_045638385.1 Eubacteriales bacterium | reverse complement strand
TTCGATGGCGTTTGAGAACATCATGCCGAGCTTCCACCCGATTGATCTGCTTGTTGGTATTGCCGCCGGAGTTATCATTCGACTCGTGGTTTACTTCAAAGGCAAGAACGCCAAGAAGTACCGCAAGAATATCGAGTACGGCTCTGCTCGTTGGGGTACACGAGAGGACATTGCTCCCTTTATGGACCCCGTGTTTGAAAACAACCTCATTCTCACGCAGACGGAAAGCCTTATGATGTCAAACCGCCCCAAAGACCCCAAGAACGCACGAAACAAAAACGTGCTTGTCATCGGTGGTTCCGGTTCCGGTAAGACGAGGTTCTTCCTTAAACCCAATCTTATGCAGATGCACAGCTCCTATGTCGTAACCGACCCGAAAGGCTCGGTTGTCTGCGAGGTTGGCAAGCTGCTTGAACGCAACAACTATAAAATCAAAATCTTCAACACTATCAACTTCAAGAAGTCGATGCACTATAACCCCTTCGCCTACATTCACAGCGAAAAGGATATTTTGAAGTTGGTTACGACCCTCATCACCAACACGAAAGGAGACGGAAAATCCGGTGATGAGTTCTGGACTAAGGCTGAAACGCTTCTGTACTGTGCCTTGATTGGCTATATCCACTATGAAGCCCCTCCCGAAGAACAGAACTTCACGACCCTGCTTGAGTTCATCAACGCTATGGAAGTCCGAGAGGACGACGAGGAATATAAAAACCCCGTTGACAGAATGTTTGAAGAACTTGAAGCAGAAAAACCCAACCACTTTGCAGTCCGTCAGTACAAGAAATATCGCTTGGCGGCGGGCAAAACAGCAAAGTCGATTTTGGTGTCCTGTGGTGCTCGCCTTGCTCCCTTCGATATTGCGGAGCTTCGTGAAATCACTATGTATGATGAACTGGAGCTTGATACCCTCGGAGATAAAATCTATCTCAACGAGAAAGGTAAAAAGGATAACAGATATTCCAAGACGGCTCTGTTCCTCATTATGAGCGATACCGATTCGACCTTCAATTTCTTAATCTCTATGATTTATACGCAGCTTTTCAATCTCTTGTGTGAGAAAGCAGACGACGTTTACGGCGGCAGATTGCCCGTCCACGTCAGATGCCTTATCGACGAGGCGGCAAACATCGGTCAGATACCGAACCTTGAAAAGCTCGTAGCCACAATCCGAAGCCGTGAAATCTCAGCCTGTCTTGTCCTGCAGGCTCAATCACAGTTAAAGGCTTTATACAAGGACAATGCCGACACAATCATCGGTAATATGGATAGTCGTATCTTCCTCGGCGGTGCTGAACCGACCACGCTGAAAGAACTCAATCAATCTCTCGGCAAGGAAACGATTGATACCTTTAACACCGGTGAGAGCCGAGGCAGAGAGGTTTCCCACTCTCTCAATTATCAGAAGCTCGGTAAAGACCTTGCAACGATTGACGAGCTTGCCGTTCTCGACGGTGGCAAGTGCATCCTGCAGCTCCGTGGTGTAAGACCATTTATGTCAAACAAGTTTGATATAACCAAGCACCCGAACTACAAGTACCTCTCCGATGCAAGCGACAAGAACTACTTCGACATTGAGAAGTACCTTTCCACTCAGCTCAAAACAAAACCGGACGACGTTTACTCTGTTTTTGAAGTAGATGCGTCCGACGTGTCAACAACCGCATAACTGCGGTTTTCATCATAGATAAGACAACAAAGACAAAATGACCACTTTCAAAAATCAATTCATACTAAATTTTTGAAAGGAGTGCTAAACGTCAAATTCTGTGGTCTGTGCGGTATTCGTACCTCACTCTTTGCGTTTGGCTGTTTTAATCTATGGAATTTTTTAACTCTGCAGTTGGTGTTCTCCAGACCCTCGTTGTTGCTCTCGGTGCCGGTCTTGGCATTTGGGGTGTAATCAACCTGCTTGAAGGCTACGGCAACGATAACCCCGGTGCAAAGTCCCAGGGT
>JAZUBI010000041.1:0-3824 GCA_045638385.1 Eubacteriales bacterium | reverse complement strand
GCTTTCGTCACTCTCGGCGGCGATCTTTTCCACCGATGTCAACCTCTGCCCAACTTGCGCAGAAGTCAGATCGGTGCGCTCTCCTTGGTGCTTGATGGCATGAAGCTTCATCTTATAGGCGAAGGCTTTCTCGGACGGGAGAATATGATCGCGGTGGAGGTTGGCATCTACCATTGCAACGATGGCTTCCTCGTCGGTCATCTCACAAACAGTGGACGGAATCTCAGTCATACCAAGCCTTTGATATGCTCTGAAGCGGCGGTGTCCCGAGATAATCTCATAACCGCCTTCATCTCTTGGGCGGACGATGATGGGAGAAAGCAATCCGCTTTTTCCTATGCTCTCACAAAGTGCATCCATCTCTACGTTGTCTTCAACTTTGTAAGGATGATCCTTGAACGGGTGTAACTCTGATAGCGGTATATTTCTGTCAGTTCCTTTGATCAATAGCTTTCACCTCCTGCCACACTCTGCTTTGCCTTCCACTCTGCAAGAATAGTAAACATTTCTGCTTTCATATCGGCGGCGTTCATTCCCGGGAAGTAATCCGAGAGCTCATCCACACCGAACTTTACGCTTTCCTTTTTGGGTGCTTTCTCCTTTTCTGCTTTAGGAGCTTTGACCTCCTCGCCGTTTCCTTCAGGTATCATAATTGCTCGGATATTCTCAATCGTGAGCGTATTACTCTCCCACAGCTTTTGAAGTGCCTTTGCCTGCTCAAGATTCGGATAAACATTGTTTTCGTGGAAGAAGCAATACAGCATGTCCTGCCCTACGGGATCGCAACCTGCGAAAACATACGCTACGCCAAAGGTCATACACTCATAATCGAGGAGATCGCGAAAAGGGCTGATGAGCTTAGTAATACGGATAAGACGCTGAACAGTAGCGCGGCTCTCTCCGACTTCTTTAGCAAGAATCTCGTCGCTTCTCATCTGCATCTCAAACTCCATTTCACGATGCTGATTTTTGAGTGCTTCGAGCTTCATCTTGTAGGCAAAGCCTTTCTCGGAGGGCAAGAGCTTTTCTCTGTGCAGATTGCTGTCTACCATTGCAAGAACCGCTTGGTCACGATCATAATCCATAATGATGGCGGGAATCTCGGTCATTTTGAGCATCTTACACGCAAACACTCTGCGGTGTCCCGATACGATCTCATATTCGGCGTTCTTGTTAACGTAAACCGTAATGGGCGTTATAACTCCGTAATCACGGATGCTGTGCATAAGATCTTTCATTTCATCGTTATCAACGATCTTAAAGGGATGATTCTGAAAAGATTTGAGTTGTTTGATCGGGAGCATAAATACCTTTGGAGATTCGGTAGGCTCCTTATTGGGATCTTCGGGCGCGTCGGGGAGAATGCTCAAAATATCTCTTGCAATCTGTTCGTCGGTCTGTACGTTGTAATTGTTGTTTGTCATGGTAAAAATTCCTTTCGTTTTTAAAAATAATTTTGTTATCTGTTTCCGCGAGTTTTACTGCGGACTTGGGTTTTGCCTCCCGCAAGGGATGGCTGCTTCATAATTTCTTTTGCGAGACGTTCTTCCTCTGCTTTTTGCAGAATGCTCTGCACCTCTTGCTCACCGAGCTTATCTCGCACAATGCCAAACTTCTTGGCATCCTTACGCAGAGAATCGTTCTCTCGCTCCAAATCCCTGCAACGCCCGGCAAAGCGGCTTTTCTCATTTAGTGCTTGTTTCCACATCTTTGAGATTTCGACCACATTGACGATAAGCTTCCGTATCACATCCTTGAGCTTGGCTATAAGAGGCTGTGCGATCTTCGTGCGATAGGTCTTTGCACCCATAAGCGGTGGCGGTTCGGGCAGCTCCCATTCCTCGCCGACATACTTGCTCATCTCAAGATAGATATTGTCCTTATCCTCACTAAGCTCGGATAGCTCGTCCTTGAGATCTTCAAGACTTTCTCGCATAGAATCGTTGGATTCCTGCAACACCTGCGCCTGCTCGGTTAGTTCCTCTACCTCGCGAGTGCGCTCTTGTTTCTTGTAATTGAGCACCGATAAGTGTTCGTGCGGCTTGTCCACATCAATACGCCTAACGCCGTATCTTGCCATTACCTCGGCAAGATGTTCTTTCTCGGATTCCGTCCATTGTGTACCTTCCGTGTTCTCTCGTCCTTCACCCTCAAATCCGAGTGTCAGTAACGCTTGCTTCAAAGATACTCGTGTTTCCAATCCTCGCTTGCTATTTGTGACAATGGGAACAAAATCAATGTGCAGATGCGGTGTTGCTTCGTCCATATGCAGATGCGCCGAGAATACGTGCAAGGTGTGATTGCGCTCGATAAATCCCTGCATATACTCATCGAGTATCCGCTTGGCAAGCTCGCCGTTCTCGCCTACGGCACTCATATCCGCAAAGTTTCCCACTTGGACGATGACCTCGTGGAATAACTTTTCTTGCTTGGACAGACGTATCTTTTCGTAATAATCGGGGATACGTCGGTCTGCGCGTTTCTGCTTGGCATTGTACTTTTCAAGCGCTTCATCAAAGAGCTTATGATAGGTCTCTTTCAGCGGTACGTTGCAATAGGTCACGTTCAGATGCGATCTGTTTCCGTCCACGTTTTCTGCTATAAAGCTGCGGTCATTGTGGGTCAGGCATCCTTTCCCGAGGGTTATGCTTACTGTTCTGTCTATACTTTCACCTCCGTTCTTTCCGCAAGGAGCGGTTATTTTTTTGCGAGTGAAACGAGCGACTTGTTCCTCTTTTGTTACTTTTGTCAAAAGTAACGCAAAGGCACTTTTGACACTTCGCATCAAAAGTCCATTGCGCTCTGCCGAGGGCATAGGCTGACGTAGCAGCCTATGTCTCCGAAGCGCTCACTTCGGAGACAGCGCGTTGCATCTACGCTTGCATCACGCTTCTATGTTGAAGACATCCTCACTCGCTCGAATGTCTCCCTACACGACGAGTCATAATTCTCGTCGCTATCACCGTCCGCATCCTCCTTTCACTCGGATAGCGATTATGTATTTGTGGGGGCAGTATCCAAATTTGCTATCCATACTGCCCAATGATTACTTCACACGTCCGTGTCTCAATTTGAGACGCGAGATCTGCTCACTTATATACCGAATCGAAAGCGCTGAATTTGTCCTGCAAAAAATATCCCCTCAATAGGTAGGCAGCGAGAATGGCTAAAAAACAACCCTTTTCGATAAAATTCACAGATTGTTTTCATTCTCCTACTATTCGTTGCTTACTTTTTCGGAAAATTTTGCGCTGAAAATTAAAAATCCCTCTAAGAGGTAGCCGGCGAAACGGCATTATTTATAAGGTTGATGGACAACTTTTTTACTATCTACTATTCGTTGCTTACTTTTTTGCAATTTGAGCAACATATTTTTGCTGAATTTACAAATTGTTTTCATATCCCTTCACTATTCGTTGCTTACTTTTTTCTTGAAAAACAACCCTAAAAATCGAGAGTTTACAATTTATTTACTTGATCCTCCTACTTATGAGTTGGGAACTTTTTCGGCAAAAATTAGCCATCATGCGAAAAATAAATATTATGGGAGTAGTATTCAAATTACCGCGTGTCTCAATTTGAGACGCGATAAACTATAACAGATCTGATCTAAAAGCCCCCTCAATTGGTAGCCAGCGAAAACGGCTAAAAAATATCCCTTTTCAATAAAATTCACAGATTATTTTCATCCTCCTACTATTCGTTATTGACTTTTTTGAAGAATGGACGAAAACATCTCTCTAATAGGTAGCCGATGGAACAAACCAAAAAGGGCAACTATTTTCAAACTTCGCACCATCTTGGCACGAAGCCCCCTAAGTAGT
>JAZUBI010000040.1:0-13254 GCA_045638385.1 Eubacteriales bacterium | reverse complement strand
AACCGTCTTAACCATAACCTTATATAGGTTGGGGTTTTGGGGGTGTGGGGGGACTTGGGCGGATAGCTTGCGCAGCAAGCCCGCAACGAATCCTGCAACGCAGGTTCGTGTATTTTCCCCGGAAAATCCCCCCACGCGCCTCCCCCGCCCCCGACAAATCAAAATTTAAAAAACAACACTCCAATAATATAATAAGGAAGAAAAATGGAAAAAATAAGGCTGTCAAAATACTTTACCGACTGCGGCATAATGTCGAGGCGCGCGGCGGAGGAAGAAATAAAAAAAGGCCGCGTATCGGTCAACGGACACGTAGCGGAGCTCGGCGAAAAGATAGATCCTGAATCAGACGAGATCGTATACCAAGGCAAGACGATCAAGCCCGAAGCGAGCTCAAAGGTCTACGTCATGCTCAACAAGCCTCGCGGAATAGTCTGCACGGCGAGCGACGAAAAGGGACGCGACAACGTGACCGACCTTTGCCGCGAGGTCAAGGACAGAACGGGCAAGCGTGTGCGAGTCTACCCCGTTGGCAGACTTGATATGGACTCGGACGGACTTTTGCTGCTCACAAACGACGGCAATTTGGCGAACAAGCTCACGCACCCGCGCCACTCGATCCCGAAAATATACCACGTTACGGTAAAAGGCAAATACTCCGCAGAGGATCTAGCCATTCTCGGCGAGTCGATCGATCTCGACGGCAAGGCAACCCTCCCCGTCAAGGTAACAAAGGTTGGAGACACCGAAAACGGAATGATCGTCCGCTTTGAGCTCTACGAGGGCAGAAACCGACAGATCCGCCGTATGTGCGAGGCGCATAACGTGCGCATACTCCAGCTCACCCGTGTCGCAATCGGCAAGATCAAGCTCGATAAGCTCGAAAACGGCAGATGGCGCTACCTCACCGAAAAAGAAATACATTACCTCAAAACCGTATAATTTTTTGATCCGCAGCTAACCCTGCGGATCTTTTCAGTGTGGGGATTCAAGAACACAACACACCAAAACCCCAACCTATATAATGTTTTCTTGTGATGAGTTATTTATCCGCACCGTGAAGCGCGAGCATTCCCCCACGCCCCACCTAACAAGCCAAAATTCGAATAAAACCCAATATTCGACAAACAATTCTCATTTTTTGATATAAAACACAAAATCAACTGTAAATTTTTGGTAATTTCGCCTATTGGAAATTTTTGTAAAAAGTATTGCAAAATCTCCTAATTTATGGTAAAATATCAATGTAAAAAATTTCCAAAAATTTACAGGAGGATACATAAAAATGGAATACAATACAAAAATACTTATTGCAGATGAAAACAGCTCAGCGAGAGCACAGCTTAAGGAGTGCTTTTCACGCGCCGGCTGCAGATTCATAGAGGAAGCGGCAAACGGCGAGGAGGCGCTCTCAAAGATCGGACGGATCCACCCCGACGTGGTAATAATCGACATCTGGATGTCAAAGCTTGACGGACTAAGCGTAGTCAGAAGCGCAAAATCACTCACCTACTCACCCGATAAGCCGCCCGTGATCGTCATGACCTCCCCCATATCGAATCAAAACATATTTGTGCAAGCATTGCAGGCAGGCTCGGATCTCTGCCTGATAAAGCCGCTCAATCAGTCAAACCTCCTTGAATACGTCGAGTCAATGCTCAAAAACCGAAGCGCAAAGACAGACAAAGGCATCCCGACAAAGGACAGCAAGGACGACACACCGGATATAGAGGCGCAGGTCACGCGCATCATCCACCAAATAGGCGTCCCGGCGCACATCAAGGGCTACCAGTATCTCCGCACCGCGATCCTCCTGACCGTAAAGGACTCGGATATTATCAATTCCGTCACTAAGGTTCTCTACCCCAGCGTTGCGAAGAAATATCAAACGACCACAAGCCGCGTCGAGCGCGCGATCCGCCACGCAATTGAAGTCGCGTGGGATCGCGGCGACGTGGATACCCTCAATTCCTATTTCGGATATACGATCCAAAATAATCGTGGTAAACCCACAAATTCAGAATTTATCGCCATGATAGCGGATAATCTGCGCTTGAAGTATAAACTGTATTAAGCCTTATGCCATAAGGGCTTTAAAATTTTCCAATGCAATAAACACTCTTGATTTATTGGGTGATAAAATCCAATGAATCAGGAGTGTTTTTTGGGGTTAATTTTGATTTCGACTTCCAACCGGATGACTTCATGCTCTACTGTCGCACACGGCAGCTAAGACCGAAAACCATGGCTAGTTATGAGCAGACGTTAGTCATTTATCGACTCTTTTGTTAATATTCGCATTGTAATAACCTCTCTTTTTCGATACTACTTTACCACTTAATTATACAATTTTTATGTAGTATTTTCGAGGTTTGCAAACAAAAAGCACCCCCCATCCTCGGAGGTTGCCATTATATTATGCACGAAGCACCGATAATCTTTTTACGAGATTGCCAATCGTTTTGTTGTTTACCATGTTCAGATAAAGTCCTTCATCGTAGGTCAATGTGTTGCGGCAAGACACATACCAAAGAAGTGTGAAAACTTCAAGTGTATTCAATGTCTCAAGCAAATTACTGTTTGAAATAAGGCTGATATTATCAAGCACACCGTCTTTAAGCCCACATCTTTTCATAATCCCTTTTATTATTTCGGTTGGGGGTACTGTCACATCCATTTGCTCTGACAGTGTAACCATATCGTCAAGGAACTCGGTCATTGTGGCGTCTTCAATGCGATGCTCACAATCGGAGAGAAAATACTGCAAATATTTTTCTTGTGTTATCTTCTGAAAATTCACCCTGTCACACCACCTTTCTTCTCTTAAAGTATAGCATATTTTTCTCTGAAAGTAAAGGCAAAAATTTGTAAAAAACAGCTTGACTTTAGCCAACCTTAGCGTTATAATCATGACACCAATAAACATCAAGAGTTTGCCCCGATGAATAAGGCAATAAATTCATATTTTTATGGCTTTAACTGTCCTATTTAACATCATTAAAAAACCTTATAAATGCAGAACGGGCTAAGCCCAAACCATTATAACGACAGAAAGAGCAACCACGCAAGATGATAAATCTTGAATGTTTGCTCTTTTTTCTGTTAGTGATGTTTTTGCTAACGCAAAAGTGATGTTATGCTACGCATAATGATGTTACGAGCTTATGCTCGCAGTGAGGTGATGTTTGCCCACTGTGCCGAAGGCACAACATCATTCACGCAGTGAACATCACTGACAAAGTCAACATCACTTGCCCGCAAGGGCAAACATCGTTTAGCGTGAATACTCTGTTAAGAGTATCACGCTAATCCGTGGGGACGTTTTTTATATTCACTTTTTCTGCGCAAGCTCGACGATCTTAAGGCAAAGCTTTCCGTAGTCGATACCGTCCGCCGCCGCCATCTGAGGTAAAAGGCTTGTCGGTGTCATACCGGGTAGAGTGTTTGCCTCAAGACACCAGGGCACCTCGTCCTTATCCACCATAAAGTCAAATCTCGCGTAACCCGAAAGGCGCAGTGCATCAAAAGCAAGCTTGGTCTGCTCGCTGACCGCCTCTTCCAATCTCTCGCTTATCTCCGCAGGGCAAATTTCAAGCGTCTTGCCCGCCTGATATTTGTTTTTGTAGTCGTAAAATCCCTCGGTAGGTATGATCTCGATCACGGGCAACACCTCACCGTCAAGTATTCCGACGGTCAGCTCCCTGCCCTCGATCTTTCTCTCAACAAGAATACTGTCCTCGTATTTTTCGGCTTCACCGAGCGCGGCAACAAGCCCCTCTCTGTCGTCAACGAGCGAAATACCAACGCTCGATCCGCACGAGCATGGCTTAACAACGCAAGGATAACCGATCTTCTCCTCTATCACGGCAATATCGGCATTCTTTGCGCTAACAAAAAGCCACTCCGGAGTGTTCACCCCTGCCCCTACGAACATTTTTTTCGAAATATCCTTGTCCATAGCCAGAAGGCTGCCAACGTAACCCGATCCGGTATATTTAATTCCGTAATTGTCAAGCGTAGCCTGAAGCTGACCGTTTTCGCCCATTGCGCCGTGAAGCGCCAGGAAAACAACGTCGGCAAGACGGCAAAGCTCAATGATTCCGCGCCCGATGAGCGCCTCTCCGTTGCCGCTGTTCTTCTTGAGAGTCTCGAGATCGGGGACGTCGTTTCCGACTCTGTAAAGCTCGCCCTCGACCGTGTTAAAAAGATCAGGTCTTGAAAGCTCCGACTCATCTATTCCAAGATAGACGTCCGCCAAGCAAACCCTCTCACCCTCGCGCTTAAGCGCATTCGCAATAAGGCTTCCCGACGTGAGTGACACGTCTCTTTCGGGAGAATAGCCTCCCGCAAGTACAAGTATGTTCATTCTCTTCTCCAAAATATGTCATTTGGGGTCATCCCCCAAGATCATTCTATTCAAAAATTTCGTTTTTGTCTCAAAATAGCAACTCTGTCATTGGCTCCGAGATCCCTTTTAACAACGCATGAAAATCCGCCCGCCCTTGCAAGCTCGGCAATTTCAGCCCCTTGGTCGTATCCTATCTCGAAAATAAAGCAACCGTCATCATCAAGATTTTTTGCGTAATTTTCAATTATTGCGCGGTAAAAAACAAGACCGTCAGCGCCTCCGTCAAGCGCGGCTCTCGGCTCGTGCGTGACCTCTCCGACAAGCGAATCAACCACCTCACTGCGAATATATGGAGGATTGGAAATTATCGCGGAAAACCTTTCATCACCAAGAGCTTCTCCGCCAAGAACGTCTCCGCAAATAAAACGCAACCTATCCGAAACGCCGTTTTTCACGGCATTTTTCCTTGCGATTTCAAGGGTTTTGGGGTATAGCTCAACCGCCGCCGCGGAAAGATCCTCTCTAAGATCGAGCAAGGAGATCGCAATACAGCCGCTTCCTGTGCAAAGGTCGGCAAACCTCGTCCCATCGGGCAAAAGCTTCAAAGCCTCCTCAACAACGCACTCGGTATCGGGACGCGGAACGAGACAATTCTCATCCACCTCAAATTCACAGCGGCAAAACCACCATTTCCCGATTATATACTGCAAGGGGTAGCCCGAGCAACGCTTCTCGATCGCGGCGTCAAGCGCCGGCGAGATAAAATCGCGCCTCTCCGAAAGCTCACCGCATATCTCCTCGATAAGAATTGCCGCCTCGCGCGAAAAATTCTCAATTCCCGCTATGCGAAGCCTATCGCAAACATCACAATATCTCAAAATAGCTCCCCCCTTCTCAAATATAACAATATTATAACAGAAAAATACCCATTTGAAAAGAGCTTTACAAAGAAATTGTCGTAAATTTCTTTAAATTTCACATAAAAAAGCACAGGACACAAAATACATGCCCTGTGCTGTCTCTTTTAATTATGCACTTGTGCTACCGTCCTTCGACCACTTTTCGATCTCTCCGGCAATAATTCCCTTCACCATCTCCGAAAGCTCCTTGGAATGCATATCCTTGTAGCTCTCGTACTCGATCGGCTCGCAGTAAATTACCTTGGTTTTTACTCTCTTAAGCGAATTTATACCGTAGACCTTGTATGAATCGATCACCGCCACAGGAACGATGGGACATTTAGCCTTCATCGCCGCAAGGAAGCAGCCCTGCTTGAATTCGAGCAATCGGTTGCCCTGATTCTTCTCGTAAATACCCTCGGGGAAAACTATAAACGGCTTTCCCTCCGAAACCTTCGCGGCAAGCTCCTTGAGAGCGCGCATCTGATCCTTGATGCTGTCATTGTCAATGCTGACGCCCTCCATCATATCGAAGAACTGCTTTGCCAAGAACTGATTTGCGCGAGACTTTTTAACCAAAAACGCACAAGGCTTCTCGTGTCCCGCAATGATTCCGAGCGCATCATAGCGACCCTGATGATTTGCGAACATTATGTAGCCGCCCTCCGCGGGGAGGTTCTCGACTCCGTGATGCTCGGTCGTAATTCGACCGGTCCTCTGAACAGTCTTAATAAGCTTTTGCGCCACGGCATATCTTTTTTCCGCACTGTATTTTTCGGGATGCTTTGCGTAATGCGCCATTTTCGGAGCATAGTAAAGAATCCTGAAGAAATTGATAATTATCGTGTAAACGAAACGTAACATCAATGCCTCCCGACAAGATAGCTTAGATCTTGTCTGCCATATAATAAATAAATTCCTCCGTGTCCTTCCAACCAATACACGGATCTGTTATCGATTTACCGTAAATGCCCTCTCCGATCTTCTGACATCCCTCTTCGATGTAGCTCTCGATCATGAATCCCTTGAAAATGGAATTGATGTCCTTGTTTAGAGCGCAGGAATGTAAGACCTCCTTGGCGATTCGCATCTGTTCCTTGTATTTTTTGCCCGAATTTGCGTGATTGCAGTCAACGACCAGGGCCGGATTGGCAAGCCCCCTCTTTTCATATTCGGAGCAAAGATGCTCAATGTCCTCATAGTGATAGTTCGGGATAGACTCGCCGTGCTTGTTGACGTATCCGCGCAATATCGTGTGAGCGAGCGGATTTCCCGACGATTTTACCTCCCAGCCTCTGTAAAGGAAGGTATGCGGATGCTGAGCCGCCATAACGGAATTGAGCATTACCGAAATATCGCCGCCCGTGGGGTTTTTCATGCCAACGGGGATCTCTATGCCGCTTGAAACAAGTCTGTGCTGCTGATTTTCGACCGAGCGCGCGCCGATCGCTATATACGAAAGCAGATCGTAGAGATACTGATAATTTTCGGGGTAGAGCATCTCATCAGCGGTAAACATACCGGTCTCCTCGATGACTCTCAGATGAAGATTACGGATAGCAATGATTCCCGCAAGCATATCCGTGCTTTTTTCGGGATCGGGCTGATGAAGCATGCCCTTGTATCCGTCTCCCGTAGTCCTCGGCTTGTTTGTATAAACTCTGGGAATGATAATGAGCTTATCGCGCACCTTATCGTAGACCTTTGCAAGCCTTGTGCAATAGTCCATCACCGAGTCCTCTCTGTCTGCCGAGCAGGGGCCGATGATCAAAATCTTTTTATCCGATTCTCCAAGAAAAACCTTTGCAACATCCGCGTCAAACTCTTTTTTCTTGCACACAGAGCTCTCGCTGAGCGGAAATTCCTCGCGGATCTCCTTGGGAATAGGCAGCTTTCTTATAAATTCCATATTTTCTCCATATTTCGCCGCATTTCGACAATAACAATATACACTTTAACTTTTATATTTTATCACCGATTTATTAACTATGTGTTAAAACAAAAAGGATTTTTATAAATACAACAAAAATATAAGCAAAAAAGTGCCCCAATTTTGAAAAATCGAAGCACCTTTTAGCGGTTTTATACCCTTCTCAAAGCCTCTTTTATGTCAGCCGAGGAGAACCCCAATCGCATCAGAGCCGCATACATTTTTTCGCGCTCGCGGCGTTCGGTTGGTATCACGCGATATTTCTTCTCAATTGCCCTCATACACCCATCGGCAAAGTCTATTTCTTCAAGATAGTCACGCACGGCATTCATCGCGCCCTCCGAATATCCCTCTTCAAACAGCTTTGCGATAATGCGCGTCCTTCCCCACGGCTTGTCCGCCATGATCTCGGCGCGCCGCAAGGCGGTAGCCACCTCGTCAATATATCCTTTGTCAAGGCATATCTCCACAGCATACTCGCAGGAAGCCCGTGAAAATCCCTTAGCACAAAGCTTTCTGAAAAGCGCCTTTGCAGAGGATGCTCCAAAGGCAAGCGATGCGCAAGCCGACGAAAACGCCGCCGTCACCTCGGACAGCTGATCCAAGCGAGCCACATCCTCCGCATCAAGCGAGTCGGATCCGATCTCCTCACAAACGTTCGCGAAAAGCTCCTCCAAAATAAGGAATTCATGCTCCTCGCACTCATCGCCCGCACCGACCGAAAGCGTGACCAACACCCTGCCGTCATCTCTGTAAAGCTTTTTCTTTATCCTGGCAAACCCATTCATATCGGGCATATCTTACTCGTCATCCTCAAGCGTGCGGATGTCGAAATCGTCCTCGTCACCCTCATCAAGCTCAAATTCCTCTTCGTTGAGTATACCCTCATTGTTGAGCATATGCTCTCTGACCTTTGCCTCAACCTCAGCGGCAAACTCCGGATTGTCCTCAAAGAGTCTCTTTACGTTGTCCTTACCCTGCGCAAGTCTGTTTCCGTCGTAGGAGAACCACGATCCGCTCTTCTTGATAATATCGCTCATTATAGCGAAATCGAGTATCTCACCCATGCGCGAGATTCCCTTTCCGTAAAGAATATCAAACTCTGCAACGCGGAAGGGGGGAGCGACCTTGTTTTTAACGACCTTGCACTTAACGCGGTTTCCGTATATATCCGAGCCGTTCTTAAGCTGCTCTGTCTTTCTGATGTCGATTCTCACCGATGCGTAGAACTTAAGCGCGCGACCGCCCGTGGTAGTCTCGGGGTTGCCGTACATAACGCCAACCTTCTCACGAAGCTGGTTGATGAAAACAACGATACAGTTGCTCTTTGAGATGACCGCGGTAAGCTTTCTCATCGCCTGAGACATAAGACGAGCCTGCTGACCAACGGTTGCCTGACCCATATCGCCGTCAATCTCGCTTCTCGGAACGAGAGCCGCAACAGAGTCAACAACGATAACGTCGATAGCGCCGGAGCGCGCAAGAGATTCGGTTATGGAAAGCGCATCCTCACCGCAATCGGGCTGAGAAACGAGAAGATTCGCGGTATCAACACCCAAAGCCTTCGCGTAAACGGGATCAAGCGCATGCTCCGCGTCGATAAACGCGGCCTCGCCGCCCGCCTTCTGTACCTCTGCGATAATATGAAGCGCCACGGTAGTCTTACCGGACGATTCGGGACCGTATATCTCAACTATTCTTCCTCTCGGAACGCCACCGATACCGAGAGCCAGGTCAAGAGAGAGCGAGCCGGTAGAAACCGCCTGAACCTCCATCTTGGTGTTCTCGCCGAGCTTCATGATCGCGCCCGCGCCAAAATTCTTCTCTATCTGCGCCATCGCAGTGTTGAGCGCCTTTCTCTTGTCCTCTCTGTCTGTAATTTCAGTAACCTTGGCTGTTGCCTTCTTCGTTGCCGCCATTTTATCTATCCTCCAAATTAAATGAAAATAATTACATTTTGATTCCGATCAGTGCCGATTTCGGACACCTTTCTCGTCTTACACGCCTATTATACTCCCTTTTCAGCCTCTTGTCAAGGGCTTTTTGAAAATATTTTTCCAAAAATGAAAGTTTTTTTATTTTCCGCTGACCGATTTTAATGACGAATAACTTTTAAATTCCGTTTTAGGAACTGAACACTTTTTTCATCGCACCGACCGAATTGTTTTTCGAAACATCCGCTTAACACAACGATAAGCTAAAAACCAAGCAACAAAATAAAAGCCCCCTTGACAATCCCCCACCCCCATGATAGAATAATATAATGAAGCATAATTTTTCAGACGGAGGCAAAAATGAAAAAAATAATCGCTTTCCTTTTAGTCTTGTTGATGACTCTCAGCTGCGCAGTAGCGCTCTCCTCCTGCGACAAAAGGTCTAACGACAAGGACAATGAAAAAACCGAAGAAAAAACCGAAGAAACGCCCACACCCGAGCTCGATGCCGATAAGCTCGTAGCAAATCTTGAAAAAGCAGGATATACTGTGCGCTATGAGGAGGAAGAATATCTCCCCGAGGGATGTTATGTACACATACGTTGCAATAAAGAGCTCGAAAATTATTATTTTGATTCATTTCTCATCTATTATTTCGATAACAGTGAGGATGCTTCCGAATGGTACAATGTAGGAAAAGACGACCTTAATGAGTCGATAGAGGTAATAAAGGAGCGTATCAACGAATACAAGGAAGAGCTGGGCAAGAGTGTTCCCGGCAGCGAGTACCAGAATGATCTTAAGGAGGGTATCGCATCGTACGAAGCAATGCTCGAAATATACCAAAGCTACATTATTGGCAAAACAGATAACTGCGTTTGGATGGGAACAAGTAAGGCAATCAGCGACACCCGTGGCTAATATACAAAAAGCGGACACAAAATGTCCGCTTTTTCTTAAACTTTCTTAAAAAATGTTAAAAAAGGTTGATTTTTTGTAAAATCGTGCTAAAATGTAATTACAGAATTTTACTTGGAGGTAAAACAAAATGAAAAAGTTTATTACAATGTTTTTGGCAATAGCTATGATTCTTAGCTGTGCAGTTCTCTTCTCTTCCTGCGGTCTTTTCGCAGAGAAGCCCAACCTCGATCTTGAGGACGCTGCAGAGGTGCTTGAGGATGAGGATTACGCCGTTTCCTACTCCGATGATGAAGACGAGCTCGGCGCTGGCGTAGTTGAGAGACTCTCCGCATACAATGACGATGATTACTTGTATGTTGTAGTTTACGGTGACGCAAAGTCCGCTTCCATCGCTTACAAAACAGCTAAGGCTTCCATGGATTCAGAGATCAAGTCGATAAAGCTCCAGATCCAGAGCATTGAGAATATGCTCGACAAATACGATGGCGACCTTGAAAGCGACGAAATAGACGCGTATGAGGATGAGCTTAAGGAACTTGAAAAGGAGCTTGAAGAATACGATGAAGTAGTAATCGGCAAGAAGGGTTGCACCGTTTGGATGGGAACCAAGACCGCTATCGAGGATTCCAAGGGCTAATACATAACAACAATTTTCTCAAAAACGGACGCGCAAGCGTCCGTTTTTCTTAATATTTCTTAAAAAAAACAAAAAAGGTTGATTTTTTGTAAAATTATGTTAGAATGAAAATGCATAATTTTGATTGGAGAAAAAACAAAATGAGAAGATTTCTCGTAACATTATTGGTAATATCACTTGCGGTTGTAGGAGTGCTCATTTGTATCTCTGTGGCACGCACTCTCTTTGCTGCGAACGCTAAATCAATCCAACCGGAGCTTGATCTTGAAGATGCCGCAAGAAATCTTGAGAACAAAGGCTACACCGTATCATACATTGACGATGACGACGAGCTCAACGTCAATGAAAAAGAGTATCTATATGCGGAATATGCCCACAACATTGCCCCGGACAATTTCAATGACTACGATGATTACCTTGAATATATTGAAAATTTGTCGCCTAATATGCTCAAAATCGTTATTTTCAAGGACAGCAAATCTGCCAATCTCTACTATAAAAGCTTAAAGATCGAGCGCGATTACGAGTTGAAATCTCTTAGACTCGCACTAAAGGAATGCAAACATCTGCTTTATGAATATGAGCACGATCTTGATGACGAAGAAGAAAAATATTACAATGAATATATCTCCAACCTCAACAAACAGATCTCAGAGATCGAGAACTATGTGATCGGCAAAAAAGGCAACACCGTTTGGTTTGGTACCGAGCAAGCCATCCAAAATTCCAATGGCAAATAAATAGCAAAACGCCTCAAAGCCCTTAGCGGATGCTCGCATGAGTATCCGCTCGCTTTTCCGATATATTAAGTTAAAGGAGTAAAAAAATGAACGTAAACGAAGCACTCGAACAATTTTATGCAATGCAGGCAAAGCTCAGCGCATATAATCACGCAATGTCTCTCATATATTACGACGGCGCGACCACCGCACCAAAGGGCACAGCGCCTAACCGCGCTCGCGCGCTCTCTATACTCAGCGAGGATATGTATAAGCTCTCCACAAGCGACGAAACTGTTTCCATGCTTGAATTTCTCGACGAGCACCGCGATGAGCTCTCCCAAAAGGATTCCCGCGCCGTATATCTCTCCTTGAAGGATATAAAGGAAATGAAGCACATCCCAATGGATGAATTTGTAGCCTTCCAGGAGCTTATGGTAGAAGCCGACGACGTCTGGCACAGAGCAAAGGAGGATTCCGATTTCGAGCTCTTCCGCCCCGTGCTCGAAAAGATATTCGAAACCACAGTCCGCTTCGCAAAATACTGCGCCCCCAATATGGAGCCCTATAACTATTGCCTCAATAAATACGAGGAAGGACTCACAATGGAAAAATGCGATGAGTTTTTCGCAACCCTTCGTAGCCGCATAGTTCCCCTCATCAAGAAAATATCAAGCGCAAGGCAGGTCTCGGACGACTGCATCAAGGGCGATTTTGACGAGCTCGCGCAGGAGAAATTCTCCTATGAGCTTATGAAAACCATCGGAATTGACCTCGACCACTGCGGTCTTGGCACAACAGAGCATCCCTTTACCACAAGCATCGGCTCTCACCACGACGTGCGTATAACCACAAACTACGACAGCTCAAATCTCGCAAGCTCAATGTTCAGCGTCATTCACGAGGGCGGTCACGCGCTCTATGATATGAACAGTGCCGACGAGCTTGCATATACCTGCCTCGACGGCGGCGTTTCAATGGGAATACACGAAAGCCAAAGCCGCTTCTATGAGAACCTGCTCGGCAGAAGCGAAGCGTTTGTAAACTATATCTTCCCCAAAATGAAGGAATGCTTCCCCTCTCTGCAAGGCTATACCGAAGAAGACGTTTATAAGGCAATAAACCTTGTAACCCCCTCCTTGATCCGTACCGAGGCAGACGAGGTCACCTACTGCTTGCACGTAATGATCCGCTATGAGCTTGAAAAGCGTGTTGTCGGCGGCACACTTGCAGTCAAGGATCTCCCCGGGGAGTGGAATAAGCTCTACAAGGAATATCTCGGCGTTGACGTACCCGACGACAAGCGCGGAGTGCTGCAGGACAGCCATTGGTCGGGCGGCGGCATAGGATACTTCCCCTCTTACGCGCTCGGTAGCGCCTACGGCGCGCATCTTCTCAACAAGATGAAAGAGACCGTCGACGTTGAAGCCTGCCTCGCAAACGGCAACTTTACCCCCATCAACGAGTGGAATCGCGAGAACATCTGGAAATACGGATGCCTCAAAAATCCCAACGAGCTTTTGCGCGATGCCCTCGGCGAGGACTTCGATCCCACCCACTACACCGATTACCTCGAAAAGAAATATTCAAAAATCTATTCACTTTAATTCAAACGGGGCTGATGCAGCCCCGTTTTTTAAATTGCAATTTATAGGTGGGAGTAAAAATTGAAAACGGTTTCAAATTTCCTTACGGCAACGGAATTTTTTGTCGTAGGGCGGGGGCTTGCTCCCGCCGCCAAACGATTATCAATTACTTCACGGCTATAAATTGAACAACATTTTAAAACAGTAGGGGAGGTGCAAGCTCGGAACCCCCAAAGCTCGCAAGCTCACTTCGGGGAACCCCACGCCTCCTCCCGTTCTAAAG
>JAZUBI010000039.1:0-2120 GCA_045638385.1 Eubacteriales bacterium | reverse complement strand
TAGGCTTGGATATCTGACGGTGAGATTCCTTCCAAGAGCGTCAGCATAACTTCATTGGCGTTTTCGGGTGTGCAGTTGATTCCCGTCACGAACTTCTTTTCCTCCGTGGCAAAATGATCAGACGGTAACCCAAGCATTTCGGCGGCGAGTCGCATTTCTTCATCATCGGTTCCGCGCTCCACTTCCATCGTGGTTTTGTTTTTGTTGGCGACGTAGGCAAGCAGCTTACTGACGTGTGCACTTACGTCCCAAATCTTAGTGGCTGCCAATTAGCTTCACTCCTTTCTTCGCCTACTCTTGTTGGATCGCACCAAGTACCTTCATCACCTCGTCTGCATAGCGGCGGTATTCGAGATCATCCACAAAGCCGAGTGAGTTTGCTCGCGCTGCGATCTGATTCATACTTACGCCCAAGCGACGAAGTTCGCGCGTAAACTCTTTCACTTCCACCGACGGCGGTGCGACAGGCTCGATCCAATCAATGAGCAACCGCAGATATTTGCTCTTGTCTCGTTTGAAAATCGCCGCATCCTTACAAAGCTTTTCATACTCGGTATCATTCAAGTACACCTTGACGAGGTGGGTGCGCTTGCGCCCGCCTTTTACTTTTTCCTCTGTCTGTTTCATTTTGCTTTTACTCCTTTGCTATAAATTTTTATTATAAATTTTTCACACGGGGGTCTGGGGTTCTCCCCACATTCGCATTTTGTGTCCACAAATGCAGTGCTTGTCAAGAAAAGTAGACGGACTACAAGTCCGTATCATTTTGAGGTAAAATTCATTTTCGTTCTCCTTTTCTTCGATAATTTTCGCCATTGAAAGCGCAAAAAAAGGGCAGGTATCACTTACAACCGCCACAACAAAACATAATAGGGATTGAATCCAATTATGCGTGTGATGATATGTAACTGATACCTACCCTTAAGATCCCATATTCACAGATGGGAGGATGGATCACTAAAAATATGTGTTATTTAATTGTAGATTTAGAAAAATAATATGTATTATTGAGCACTGTTTACTTTCGAATATTGGTGGTTTGGTAGCCAAATGCTTTGCACGGTCGGATGTTCTTCCTGTGCTTCGCCAATATCGTTATTGATCTCACCCAAAAAGATACGAGTGCCCATAGGGATTTCACCGTCTTGATATGTACGGGTAATTCTATGATTGAACACATACACGTACTCAAACGGAGTGCCGCCGATGGTACGGAACGAACGACGAATAACTTGTGTTCCAACGTGGCGGCGGACACCGATGTATTGCTTACACTTAGGGCAAACAATAACGTAGTCCGCAACTCCGTTTTCTTCAAGCAACGTTAAAATCGTTTCGTTTTTCGCAACCGCATCTCCTGCGAACATAATATTTTTCGCGTGGCAAGCGGGGCAATCAAACGTAGGAAGTTTATATTTCTTCGGCATTTGTGCTTGCTTGTGATGAGCATCCATAACAGCTTGAATCCGCGTCGAGCGTTCTTCATCATTGCTATATCGACGCGCCGCTTGTTCAAATTGGTTTCGGAGATCGTATTTCTTTTTGGGCATCGACTACCTCCTTTTCTTCAAGCGGTGCATTACGCAGACCGCAACTCCTTGTATCTTCAGATCTCTCGGATAGATGTCGGGATAGGTTTCCTTATCCTCATTGCAGGAGCGAAGAATATATCTGCCGTTATCGACGACAAGCTCCTTGAGATTGTTAAGGCCTTCATAGAGCGCAACAACGTAATCACCGTCGCTTGCAGTGTTTTGCTTGCGGATAACAACATAATCGCCTTCGTTCACTCCGGCGTCGATCATAGATTCACCCTTTGCGATCAGCACGAAAAACTCTCCCGTGCCGACTAAACTTTCGGGGAGACGGATATACTCGATAACTTCCTCTGTTTCTTCTTCACCTTCGCCGCAACGAACGTAACCGAGAACGGGAGCAGAAGCGTGGCGCGATTCCAAATCAATACGCTTGGTAGAGATCGACTTGCGACCGTTGTATTCAAGCTCACCACTTTCCTTGAGTGAGAGCAGATAACGATGCACGGTTGCCAAAGCAATTCCCGTGCCCTCCGCGATAGTTCTCACGGCAGGGATCTCGTTATATTCGTTGTAATACTCGTC
>JAZUBI010000038.1:0-14904 GCA_045638385.1 Eubacteriales bacterium | reverse complement strand
CTTGCTCCCGCCGTTTAACCCATTTAAAATCGACGATGCGGCGGGAGTAAACCCCCGCCCTACGAAGTGCCAAATTCGTAGCCGTGAATGAATTTTAAATCGTTTGAATAAATTCAAACTCCACGCTAAATTGCAATTTATCGTTTATTTTAATGCCGACGTAGGCTCTTTGCCTGCGAATATTTCGTAATAATAGACGGGCAACGCGCTCCAACCGTGGCAACGGCTGCCTGCGGGTGTCTTTTTATATCCGTACTCCCAAACGGTGGTTGCGCCCTCATCAAGCATTGGCTTGTATTTTGCGCGTATGTCGTTAAGGATATAATCCTTGTACTTATCGCCTCCTACCTTGAGAAGCGCATCGTACTTAAAGCAGATCATTGAGCAGGATGCAGGGATAAGCGATGATCCGTTGATTATCTCGTCAGCGATCTTCTCGGCTTCCTCTTTGGTGCATACGTCAGCGAGAATGCAAAGCGAATTTACAAGCTCGCTCATTCTGTCGTCGCCCTCCATATTGTAGAAGAGACCCTTTTCCTTGTTGAAAAATCTTCTGCGGATTCCGTCCTTGATAACGGGAATGAGGGCGCTGAATTTGTCCTCCCTGCCAAGCATCTCGGATATTTCCGCCATATTGCGAAGCGCGATAATAAGGAGCGTATTGAGGCAGGCATCCATATGTATGTCCTCGCGGCGGCCGAGAGTTCCGTCAAGACCGGGTGTCCACTCATAGAAGTTCCAATATTCTACACCGGGGAACGTGGGAACACAGCCGTCTTCCATTCTGTCTGTAAACGCCTTCAGAATAGACACAAGCTTCGGATATGCCTCTGATGCGAGTGTCAAGTCTCCTGTGTTAGTGATATATTCCCTCATCTGCGTATAGTAATGGAGCGAGAATGACGGAATAACAAGTCCCTTATCCGAGTTATAGTTTCCGCTGGGATAGCAGATCGCAAGAAGATCGTCGTATCTCGCATCCTTGCTTATAAGCTTCAAGCAAGCGCGAGCGAACTCATACTCGCCAAACGAATAATAGCCGCAAAGCATCTGATTTCGGCTGTCCATACAGTAGAGCGCCTGTTCACGCCACGGGCAATCCTCGTAATGCTCGTGCATGCAGAGCTCAAGCGTGCGAACGCAGGTCTCGTATATCTTGCGGTCAAGCTCGCCTTCGGGCAGATTGCCGATCTTATTGAGCGGATAGAATATAGGGGTAACTGTGATGTAGTCAACCTCGATGGGCTCCTGCGCGAACACCTCGATATACTGAAGTCCGAGGCGGCGATAGGGATTCATATACGCCGTCTCACCCTCACCGACAGTTACCTCGACAGAGAAATCACGGTCACCGACAAGTCTGCGAACGCATCCGTCCTCGATATGCTCACCCCACGCGATAAGTATCTTCTGCTTTTTCGCGCTTCTTACCTTCATTGTAAGGTAGCCGACCTCCTCGTATCCGACGTTGTAGAGATAGTATTTATCCCCCTCGCTCTTAAGGAGCGTTGTGGGTGCAAGCTCACCGAAGCAAAGCTTCTTGATCGGGCGCTTTTCCATAGGAAGCTCCTGATCTACAGCAACCGCGCCCTCAAATCCGCTCTCTCCCGCAACTCTCCAGCCGTCGTCAGCGGTGGAGTCGTAGTGGAAGCTGAAGCCGAGCTGAGACGTGATCTGCTTGCAAAGCCCACTCTGATACTCGATGCTCTGTCTGCAAAGTATTCCCTCTTTGGATGATGCCACAAGCTTGTCACCGTTCCATATCTCAAAGCGGAGAGCCGCCTTTCCGGGGTAATAGCAAAGGCTTGTTCTGCCGTAATGCCAAACGGTTGCGGCAAAGCGATTTTTGCCCGCCTTGCAGAGATCGGTTATATCAAATTCGTCATATATTTTGTAATGCGGGAAGTCTGCGTACTGTCCGCTCTCGGCAAGATTGCCGTTTATGTAGAGCGCGTAGTTTGAATCTGCGGATATTTTTACATGAACATCGCCCTTAGTATAATCGAAGTCGCAAATAAAGTCAACGTAAATATCCTCTCCCGAAAAATCCTTTTTCCAAATCCATTTTGATGCTGCGTTCATTTTAAACCTCCAAACATATTGGTACAAGCATAGTATAAAACGTCCAAAAGAAAAATTCAATGTGAAAAAAGCCACAAAAATTATGTTTTAGGACAAATGCGCCTTTTTTCACAAATTTCGACACTATTTTAATTATACCACCTTAAAACAAGCGTTTCAATACACTATTTTGATTTTTATTTTAACAATATTGCGATTTTCAAAAAGCGCGACCCCCGAAATCAAGGATCGCGCATTTTTTTACCATTTGCAAGTAACTATCCCGTCCTCGCCTATCACCATTTCAATTCCGTAAGGCTTGGAAATTTCGGCAAGTCTCTCTATAAATCCGAGATCGGTCGCCTTCCTTGGCAGCCCGATCTCGCTCTTATTTCCCTTCATCGCAAGCTCGACAGGCATAAGCGAGAGCGATACGAGCGCGCCGCTCTCGTCGGTCTCCCAAAGAGGAATGATGGTTTCCATCATCTTCTTATCCTCCATAAGTCCGACCGTGAAATTCTGCGATCTCTTCTTCAAAAGGTCGTGCACGGTATCCTTATTGGCATCGAGTCCGTACGAATCAAAGAACTCCGCGGGCGCTATCTCAACGCTGTAAAGCTCGTTTACAAAGTCGCCGAGTGAGTAGAAGATAGGTCTCTCTTTATAGACCTCGATAGGTCTCAAAAGGTGAGGTCCGTGACCGATTATCGCATCTGCGCCAAGATCGATGCAGGTGTGCGCGATCTCAGACAGGAAATTCGGCACGTCCTCCTTGGTCTGTCCGTCTATCTGATGCGAATGTACCGAGATTATGACCTGATTCGCTCCGAA
Organism: Eubacteriales bacterium; assembly: GCA_045638385.1. Taxonomy (GTDB): domain Bacteria; phylum Bacillota; class Clostridia; order Oscillospirales; family CAG-272; genus SVTX01. The sequence goes on along the minus strand of JAZUBI010000038.1, from coordinate 12,012 downwards.
TTTTGCCTCGTGTATCGCGCGCGCAAGTCTTGCCATATCCCCCTTATTGGGCACAAGTGTCCTCTTCGTTTCCTCTCCGAGGGTGAACTTGATAGTTCCAAACTCTGCCTCGTTGTCAGAGAGCTCGGGATAATAGCCCTCCTTACGGACTATCTCTCTTGAAACGTTTACGCCGATCCTATGCGAAAGATCCCTTATAAAATCAAGCTCCTCGCGAGTTAACGTAAGCTTTTCGTCGATTGTAATACCGTTGATTCCGGGGCGACCGGGTATTCTCTCGGTCTGCTTGCCCGCCTTCATTGACGGATTAAACGTAGTATTTACGGCGATCAGCGCGACGCGGCCGTTTGCCGTGTCAAGATATTTTGGCGCCGACGCCTCGGCAAGGTTATGTCCGAGTCCTGCGTGAACGAGTCCGCTCGCGTCAAGCTCCTCCATCGTGCGCTCAAGCCCGTGATATGAAAAATCAAGCGCGTGGTTATTGTTTGCCGAAGCCATATTGAAGCCGAAAAGCTTGAGGTCGTCAAGCACCTCGGGCACGGCTCTTATATATGTTCCGCCGCTGAATTGGCTTCCGTAGCACTCTCCCTCGTAATTCAGGGTTGTTTCAAGGTTAAAAAACCTTGCATCTCCCTGCATAATAAAATCGTAAAGCTCGCCGTATCCATTGAAATCAGCGGGGATCCTGCGCTGTATCATTGAGTCGCCTGCTGCAGTGAATTTCATATTTGCCGCCTCCGTTTTTTACAAAATTAGGTTTTGTCAGCCACAAATTATATGATATAGGTCGCCATTCTTATGATAGCCTCTACGCCGTCGACTACCGAGTTCTTTTCAAGATATTCTTCTCTTGTATGCGCGCCAAAGCTGACAGCCGCGCCAACATCTATTGCCGCAACTCCGAGAGACATAGGAATATTTGCATCCGTCGATGCGGGACGACCCTCTGAATCCATACCGTTGGTTTCCTTTACCGCTCTTGAATACGCATCTATGAGCTTTTTCTCGGTGGCAAGGTCTACATCGCCCTTACAGGGACGCTCGCCTACTCTTGTAACGATTATCTCGGCATCGTCGCTCTCTGCCTCCTTAAAGATGCGAGCGAACTCCTTTTCCATAACGGCAAGGCATTCTCTGTCGTTTGAACGGTACTCGCAGAGCATTTTTGCGCTCTGCGCGATGGTATTTACGCTTGTGCCGCCCTCGATGATTCCTACGTTATAGGTGGTCTTTGCTCCCTCCTTTTCGGGAACGCGGAGCTTATATATCTCACACACCATGCCGGCAAGCACCTCGATGGCATTTTTGTTTCCGAATTTGCCGTATGAATGTCCGCCCGCGGTCTTTGCCTCGACCTCATAACGGTGCGATCCAACCGCGATGTTTACATAGGAGCCTATGCTTGCGTCAACTGTTACGAACTGCTTTATTCTGCCCTCAAAATCCTTGAAGAGCTGACGTGTGCCTACAAGGTTTCCAAGTCCCTCCTCGCAGGAATTGAGCACGAAAAGCACTCCCTTTTCAGGCACGATGTTGTTATCGATAAAATATTTTGCAGTCATCATGACCGTTGCCACTCTTACGGTATCGTCACCGACTGCGGGGCAATATATGCGCTCCTCGTCCTCTCTGTACTCGGGATAGCTCTCTGTATCGGGGAAAACCGTATCGGTGTGAGCGCAAAGCACGGTAAGCTCATCACTTCCCTCGCAATTCAAGGGATATATCACGTTAAGAACGCTGTCGATATAAACGCCCTTTGCTCCTGCATTTTCAAGCCATTTCTTGCAATACTCGGCTCTTCTTCCCTCATCAAAGGAGGGCGCGGGGATCTCGCAGAGATCGCGGACGATGTCAAGGGTCATTTCCTTATTTTGAATAGCAAAATCCTTTATCACTTTGATATTTCTCCTTCAACTTGTTTTTTGAATTTTTTTGCAGGTATGACGGTTGCCAGACAGAATGTTATTCCGATCAGAACCATCACTATCCAGAGCGTTGTAACGGTAGCCCAGCCGTGATTTTGCGCGACAGAGCCGAAAACGCAATATTGCAGAACCATTCCAAAGCTTGCCGCCGCGTTGAGTATTCCCGCCGCGGTTCCGTTCTTGCCGTACGGTATATAGAGCAGATTGAAATACTGTGTTAATAGGTGGGTTGCGCTGAGTGACATTGAGATCATACTCAGCGAGAGAATTACCAGCCACACGGGTAGCTCACCGACAAAGCGAAGCACGACCGTAAACGGAAGCGCCGCTATCATCATAACAAGATACGCCGTTATCTCGTTTTTGATTATCCTTGGGAATAAGACGAGCTTTATAAGCAATGTTCCGATAACCCCCGCTACAATGATGAATATGCTCAAGAGATTTCCCGTTGAAGGCGAAATATTATCATAGCTTTGCATAAGCATCGTGGGAGAGAGGGTCTTTGTGCCGTTCTCGACCATAGTACGCAGCAGCACTGCGGGCAAAAGCGTGAAAAATCCGCTTATTAAAAATATTTTTGCGGTGCTTATCTTCTTTTTCTCTCCAACCGCCGCTACCGTGGGGCTTGCTGTCACCTTATCCTTTATCATTAAGGGATTTAAGTGATTACAGTAGCCTACAAGCACAACGGCGCAGGATACGAGAATTACTGCCGAAACAAGGAAATTATACTTCCAATGGGGCAGGAGCGCGGAGGTTATATAGGTCATTATAAGTCCGCCCGAGCTTGCAAAGGACATATAGAATATCATTCTGCCGCGGTCACTTCTGACAAGCTGTGATGACATTATCTTATATACGCTCGGCCAAAGTGCAAACTGAATTATCGCGTTGAACACCCACGATGCGAGCATAACGTAGTAATTTTGATTGAAAAATATTACCGTGTTACATGCCGCTCCGCCGATAAGTCCTACGGTTATCATTTTTTCGGGGCTGTATCTGTCCGCAAAGATTCCGCCGAGGATCTGAAGCGGAGTGTAGACTATATAGAACGCCGCAGAAATAAATGTGGTCTGCGCGAGCGTCAGGCTTCCCTCCGCAACTATCGCGGAAAGCGCTCCCGAAAAACAGTTTTTGGTCATATACACAAGAGCGTACATAAGCCAAAGAAAAACAAAGAAGTGCCTGCTCTCTCTCTTGTTTTCAAGGTGGACATTGATATCCGACATTATTTTCATTTTATGGGTCTCCTTGGCGGCTTATCCGCCCAAAATCAGTTGAGGGGTGGGAGTGAATTGCAGCGGTCGATGCAGTGGTTTATAAATTTTGTCCATTCATTGGGATCAACGAAGGGATTTTCGCCCGTAGCGACCATTTTTTCGTATTTTACAACGGTATCGTTATTCCAGACGTGATTTCCGATAAATACGTCAACGTGTACGCCCAAAAGTCTCTCACAGCTTGCGATATAGTCCTCGCGGCAGCCCTCATAATAGGTTTTGAAGCTCGGAACAAGTGAATTTGCGCCTGCGCCGCCGTGCATTCCGCAGACAAGTCTTTCTCCATTTACCGTTGTTTCAAAGGTAAACGAGACAGTACCCTTCGTGTGTCCCGGAGTGTGCATGATCTTTATATTCGTGTTTCCGAGCGAAAGCGTATCTCCATCCTCGACAAGGACGTCGGGGGTGAAATATCCGCGCTCCTTTATATATTCCGCATCAATGCGGCTTATAACGTTTTTAGCACCCGTAAGCCTTGCCATCATTCCGCTTGCCTCGGTGTGATCTCCGTGCCAATGGGTATTGAGTATGTATTTGATACTCGACAGGTCGATATTAAGCTCCTTGAGCGACTCTACGACCATATCGAAGGTGTTTTCATAGCCTGTGTCGATAAGTATATATCCGTCACCGGTATCGATAAGGTGAACGGATGCCTGATAAGTGCCGACAAAATATACGTTATCGGTTATTTTGAAGGGGGTAACTCTACCGTCCTCGGGAACGGTGATCTTTCTCATATTATCTCTATACATTTTTATCTCTATGCTTTCCGAGCCTGCCGTTTTCACGGCAGGCTCAAATAAAAATTATTGTATTGTTTCTGCGCTTTGGCTTACTTTCTCCAAAGCGCGTTCCCGTTCAAATGTTATTCTGGTCCTGTGCGCAGATGTGATGACTATCTGCATAAGTATCATAACCGCCGCTAAAAGTCCAAGGCAGATAAACATACCGTACGAATAGGTTCCGTACATGTCGTAGAACAGATTCATAACGGGGGATGCGACCGCATATCCTATCGCGTTTGCCGAGACCGAGAGTCCGAGCACCTCGTCAAAGGATCTCTGTCCGAAGAGGTCTCCCGCGAGTATAGGCAGCATTACCGTTTCCATTGGCAATGCAAGTCCCGAGAATACCGAGTATATAACGGCGAGCACCTTGCCCTCGGGCGTTGGTGTGACGAGCGCAAGACAGACCACGACCACCATTGCGGTTATACTGCACACGAGCATTGTGGTTCTGAGTCCCGTCTTGTCGTAAATAAATCCCGTGAGGAATTTAAAGAGCGCCAAGACAAGAGAGTGTACGCTCCATATTGCCGTAACGTACGCAGGGTCGAGTCCTACGTCCTTCATATGCTGGACTGCCACGCCGTTGCAAGCGGTGAGGAAAAATCCTACGCCGAAAACGCAGAAGATAGCTCCGTAAAAATACCACCTTCTTCTTGTGTCGTGATAGTCAAGACCAATCCAGCTTTTTCCGCGTGACTTTTTCTTTGACACCTCGACCGCCTCGTTCTCCTTGCCCTTCGGGGTATCACGCATAAGGGATACGACTATTACTCCAACTGCGAAAAGCACGGCGGCAACGACAAGGTATGCCATTTTATATCCTTCCCTGCCGCTCTCGATGATCGGGGAGACTATATTCATTGCAATTGCTCCACCGATACCGTTTGCAGCGAGGACCGCACCCATTATCGTTCCTTTATTCTCTTTCGCCCATCTGTTGACGACAAATCCAACCATCGTCGTGGTGGTCCAAGATAATCCGAGGCCGAGCAAAATTCCACCAAGGTAGAGCACCCAGACGTTCTCCGCGAGTGCATAACAGAGCGAGGAGCCGACGAGCGAGATAAATCCCGCCGCGATAAGCTTTCTCGATCCGAATTTCTTTATCATCATTCCGAAGAAGAAATTGACAACTGCCGTTGTTATATGACGGAGGCTATCGTTTACCGAATACGCGCTTCTGTCTATTCCGAGGTACTCAGAAATAGGACCTATAAAGTAGCTCTTGGGTGAGCTGCAAAATCCAAGCGTGATCATTACCATCAGAAAGCAGGCACCTATCACTATCCACTTGTAGTCAAATTTCTTCCTTGAAATCTGTTGGTTATCGAGTTCGTTCAAAAAATCATCTCCTAAAATTAAACAACCGATTAGTTTTTAAACATATTGTTTATTTCTGTAAGGGTCTTGCGAACAAGAACCTCGCCGCCCTGATGTCCGGTAGTACCGCTTCCGACAAATGCGGAGTAGTGGCTTCCCTTCTCTGCCTTCTCGGTGGGAAGGTATCCGTAGCTACCGCAACAGAGCTGAACGAGGAAGGTCTGCTTTGCAAGGCTGCGTGCGCGGATCTGGTTTGCATAGTTTAAGAAGAGCTCGTAGGGGTTGGTTGCAAGTGCTACGTCGCCGATACGGAGAACGTGGATCTCGATATCATAGATATCATGCGTCTTCTGATACTCGTATCTCGAAATAATACCGTTGTAGATCTGAAGTCTTGCGTTATCCTCGTAGTTGATATCTCCCTCGCACTTATCGAAGAATTCCTTAACTGTCTTGATCGCGTTATTGTATTCCTCGATGGTAACGCGGCGGACGGGTATATCTACCTTGAGGTTCTTGTGCTCGATAGTCGTGTCACTAACATACTCGGTAACATCTTCAAGAGCCCATACTATCTCGTTGGTCACGCGCTTTGCTGCAAGCTCGCAGCCCTTGATGTCAAACATAGAGGGATCCGTGCGGCGCTCGATAACAGTCTCGCGGTTGATGTTGGGGTCATTCTTGCATACGGGGGAATCAACCCAACGGATAAGGTCACGTGGACACATATCGCCCGCAGGGGAAATGAGTCCGAGGAATCCTATATCCTTGCCGTACTTCTCCTGAAGATTTCTTCTGACCTTACCCATGTAGTCGGAAGAAATGAAGCTCTGATGCTCAAGCACCTGCGCGGGACAAGCGACATTTGCGATAACACCCGTGAGCTTCTTGTTTGCATCATATGTGAACATAAGCTCGATACCGGAATCGTTTCCGCTCTCAAGCTCTGTGAAGTTTGCGCTGTTAGAGTCACCCCACATTTTTGCGGAGCCGTCATCATAGCAAACTCTGCGGCAAAGTCCGACTGCCGCGCGGCCGAATCCGCATGCGTAAGAGCCCTCAGCTCTGTTTGCCCATGCCGCCATTGCCGCCTTTGCAATTCTTTCTACCAAGAACTGCTTTGCCTCCTCGCCGCGAATGATATCCGCGGAATCGTCATGGACGAGCGGAACGTAATTGATGTGGGCCGGCTTCAATGCGTGCAAGGTTTCGGTAAAGCCTGCAAAGCTATCGGTTCTCTCCGCATATCCAACGGATGTGTGGGTATGTATAGCGCTGATGATAAGCTTGTCCTTATCAAATCCGCAATCCTCGGGAAGATAATCTCTGACTGACTCCAAGAGCTTACGGCTGGTGCTGGGAAGGTCGCAGGCAACGAAAACGAAATGCTCGTCACCGCACTCCATTGCGAGTGCGCTTACCGCGATAGGTGTCTCTACCTCTCCCGAAATTCTCTCATAAAACTGTCCTACAAGGTCTACTCTTCTGCCCTCAGGAACGATACTGACTTCGCTCCAACCTATTTTTATGCTGCTCATAATTTTTCTCCTTGTTATTTTTTGGAATTTTTGCCGTCCATATTGTCAAGAACGAACTGAATAAAGGTTTCCGCTCCAAGATGGAACACATCCTCGTCGATAATGAAATTGGAATTGTGCGCGTTGCTGTTACAGCCTCTTTTCTCGTCATGAGCTCCGAGTCTGAAGAATACCGCAGGAGCGCAAGCGCCGTAAAAGGCAAAGTCCTCGGCTCCGAGTCTCACATCGACGTTGACCGTCTTCTCCTTGCCCACAACCTTTTCCGCCGCCGCTCTTACGAGCTCGGTCGTGTACGGGTCGTTATAGACAACGGGAGATTTGAGCGAGGTTGTGACCTTGCACTCGACCTGCATTTCTCTCTCAATGCTTTGGGCGATGCCGTATATGCGGTCGATGATGAATTTATCGACCTCGGGGTTGAAGGTACGTATCGTTCCTATCATTTCGGCATACCCCGGAATGATGTTCTGCGCAGTACCCGCACTGAGCTTTCCGATCGAGCAGATATAACGCTCAAGAGCCGAAAGCTCGGTTGAGAGCATCATTTTGATCAACGTGTAGGCTCTTACCGCCGCCGCGAGTGCGTCGTGACCCTGATGAGGTGTAGCCGCGTGGGTGGACTTGCCGAAAAACTCCATTTTGAGGGGTCTGCTTGCCGCCATAAATGCGCCCGCATGGACACCTATCTCGCCCGACTCGCATCCGCCGACGTGGAGTCCGACGATTACGTCAACTCCCTCCATAACGCCGTTGTCGATCATCATTTTTGCGCCGCTCACGGGGCATTCCTCGCTGGGCTGAAAAATAAATCTCACGCAACAGTCGATCTTATCGCGCATCTCGTAAAGCGCCTTTGCGGTGGCAACCAAGATGGCGGTATGCGCGTCGTGTCCGCATGCGTGCATCTGTCCGTCTATTTTAGAGGCATATTCAAGTCCCGTCTCCTCTGTGATGGGAAGCGCGTCCATATCGGCGCGAAGTGCGATAGTGAACGGCTTGTCGCTGTTCATCTCTGCAACTATCGACGATTTTCCGTATTCCTCGGAATACGGAATACCTATTCTGTCAAGCTCTCGCTTGACTATTGCAACCGTGCGCGGAAGCTCAAATCCGAGCTCCGGATTTTCGTGGAGCTCCCGCCTCAGTGCTACAATATAAGAATTGTCAATGATCATATCATTAAAAATCCGCGATCGTCTTGTCTCCGTAAACGCCCGCCCAATCCTTTTCAAAATCAGCAATAGCCGCATCGGTCATGGGGTGAGAGATGACCTTGCGAAGAATATCTGCGGAAACTGTTACGCTGTGGCATCCCACCGACGAGCATTTGTGTACCTGCTCGGCGTTTCTGAAGCTTGCCGCGAGAACCTTACATTTAAGACCGTACTGTTCAAACTGCTTGACTATCTCCGCAACGACTGCGCATCCGTCTGCGATAATATTATCAAGACGGTTTGCATAGGGCGCGACGAAATCAGCTCCGGCCATAGCCGCAAGCAACGCCTGCGCAGGAGTAAAGATAGCCGTAACGGTTACGTTGATGCCGATCTTTTTGAGCATCATGGTAGCCTTAAGACCCTCCTCGCTGATCGGGATCTTGACGAAGAAGTTTTCTCCGAGTCTTTCGCGAAGAAGCTTTGCCTCCTCAATGATTCCCTCTGCCTTCTTCTGCGTGGTCTGCACATGAAGCATCTTTTCCTCTCCGATTATTTCGCGGATCGAGGTAACGAGAGTCCAAAAATCAGCCTTTTCCTTGGATATTATCGAAGGATTGGTGGTAACTCCGGCCAAAGGATAAAATTCGTTGCAATGTCTTATCGCATCGAGATTAGCAGTATCTAAAATGTATAACAATTAAATTCGCCTCGCTTTTTTATTCGCAAACAAGGTCAACCTTGATGCCAAGTATAGAGCAGAGATTCTTGATCGCAGCTCTGTTATCTCCGTAAGTAATGATGTAGTGCTGGCAAGCCACGTTGTCAGCGAACTTCTCAACGTCCCCTATCTCTATTTCAAGAGCGGAAAGCTGAGGTGCGGGCTGATCCCATCCGCACTCCTCCCACTTAGGAGGATTCTTGCCCTCGCCGAGGATCACCTGCATGGTGTACTCGCCATCCTTGTATACAAGACGGCTCATTGTAACGGTGCCGGTCTTAACCTTGGATACGTTGAGTATTCCCTGGCTGAGCATACCGAATGCCGCAGGAAGAACTGTATAGGTGTCGCCGTCAACCATATCTGCCGCTACGAAGTCGGGTACTCCTGCGAGCACGCTGTTATCGAAGAACTCATAGAACTCAAGGTAGCCTGCGAGCTGACCTGTAAGTCTGTTCATCATAAGCTGTGTAACTGCGCCGAGTGAGTCGTTCTCGGGAACGGTGGTGTATCCGTCCTCGGAGAGGAGCATAAAGATAGGTGCGGGGGGGAATCCGCAGAGCTTCTTCATACCGTCAACGTCCTTAAGAGAAATTGCCTTGTAGTTTCTCTCGTCGGCGATAGCCTTTACCGCAAGGTAATAGCCTGCGGCCTTCATCATTGCATCCTCATCAGCGGGCTTCAAGAAGTTCCACTTGAGGATTCTGTTGTTTACGATCTCTTTCTTTGCCGCATCGTCAAGAGCCTCGTATCTCTGCTGGATCTCAAGCATTTCAAAGGTCTCGATCTCGATGCCGGTAGTCTTCTTGAGAGACATTCCGTCGTAAAGAGTGCCGTAGAGGTTCATATCGCGGTAGCCCGCCATACCAACCTTGTCAACAAGAAGCTGCTTTGCCGCAACTGCCGCTCTGCAATAGTCAGCAACAACGTCGCTTCTCGTCTTCTTTCCTATAATATCATATACGTACTTGAACTTGTATCCGAGTCCCTCGAAGGTCGCGCGGAGGCCTGTGGTTCCTGCCTGGTCAGCGGTTGTTACAAGTCTGTCTCCCTCGTACCAGCCGCAAAGTCCCCAGAGTACCATGGGGAGATGGCGGAAGTGCTCGGTTACCTTTACTACTGCGTGAGTGGGGATCCATCCCGCAACGCATACTACAAGCGCGTCAAAGCTCTCCTTCTTAAGAGCCGCAACTGCTGCGTTTACCTGAGTCTCCTCGTAGTCGTCTGCTACGGGGAATACGCTCACGAGGTCAAGTCCCTCCTCCTTGAGAGCAGCCTCTGCTGCGGAGCATTTTCTGATTATTACGTCAACGGGAGTGTTTACCTCGCCGAAACCGACAAAACCGATTTTAGCCATATTTTTCTTCCTTTCGAGTTTTACTAAATTTCCATTGCGAGTTGATAAAATTCGTCAAGACAAGGCGCACCGCAAAAGGCAAGGCGAAGGCGTAGTACAGCCTACGTCGAGCCGCCTTTGAGGAGCAACGCAGTATTGGCGGATTTTATCGACTCGGCAATTAAACGTTGAGTATCTTATCGTACGCAAGGTATCTCTCGTAACATTCCGTATAGTCTGTTCCCTTTGATTCGTATACCTTACTGAATTCTATCTTTTCTGCCGCTTTTTCGACCGATTCAAACGCGCCAACGCCAACCGCCGCAAGGATAGCAGAGCCTAAGCACGCGGTCTCCTTGTTTTTGAGCGTTACAAGTCTCTTTCCGGTCATATCCGCCTTCATCTGGCACCAGAGGGGGCTGTTTGCGCCTCCGCCCATCGCTCTTATCTCGTCAACGTCAAGTCCGAGATAGTCGAGGTTGGATTTTAGCATACAGGTCACCGATTCCATTACCGCACGGACAAAATGTCCGCGGTGATGCTCTGTTGTAAGTCCCGTGAAGCTTCCTCTTGCCGCAGGATTGTACTTCGGCATAGTGGAGCCGCAGAGATAAGGCAGGAAGGTTACTCCGTCACTTCCCGCAGGTACACTCTCGGCAAGAGAGTCAAGCTCTCTGAACGAGAAATTCTCGCAGAGCGCGTTCTTGAACCATTTGAGTGCCATTCCCGCAGTGGGAGTCCACGAAAGCAAGCAATATTTGTCGTCATAGTTATAGTGGCAAGGCACTATGCTCTTTTCGTCGTACTCGGGTACGTTGTCGGACGGCATGAAAATAACCATTGTCGTTCCCGTCATCTCGCTGACGATGCCCTTTTTGACAACGCCCGCGCCGATAGCTCCCGCTATCTGGTCTATCGCTCCGGTTACGACTTTTATATCTCCGTACTTGCCAACCTCCACAGCGCTCGAATAAAGCGCGGGAAGCATATCCTTTGTAACACCGATGAAATCAAGCATCTCGCTCCACCATTCCGCCTTGTGTATATCAAAGTAGATGGTCGAGGACTGAAGTGTCTTTTCCGAAATAAATTTACCCGTCATCTTGTAAAGGATCCAGTCCTCAAGCAAAAAGACCTTCTTTACCTTTGCCCAGATCTCGGGCTCGTTTCTCTTTACCCAGAGAAGCTTGCACGCAGGCCAGGTTGCCGTGATCTCAGGCTGTCCCGTTACCTCGTACACCCTTTTGTGACCGAAATACTCGGTGATTATCTCCGCCTCCTTGGTCGCGCGGTTATCAAGCCACACGATAGCAGGACGGACGGGAGTTCCGTTCTCATCGGTCAATATGAGGGTTTCGCATTGCGTGTCAACAGCAAGCGCGTCTACGCAAAGCTCGCCTTTTACCTTTTCGATCTCACCCTTTACTATATCCCAATACTTCTCTCCGTCAAATTCGACGATGTCGCCGTGCGCATCAAGAGTATAGTCTGCGGTGAGTGATATTTTTTGCTCAAGAGCATCATTGAACACAGCGGTCTTTACGCTCGTTGTGCCAATGTCTATTCCCATAAAGTTCATAAGCTTTTCCTTTGTTGAACAGTATTTAAAGATGGTTTTCGGGTGGGGCAAGCTATGCCTACCCCATCCCGATGTCTTTTATAAAAGGATTATCTCATCTGCTGGAGATCGTAGTGAACGTCGTAAGCCTTTTCCTCTTCGGTGAACTTGTGCTTGGTGTCGATAACCTTACCGTCGTTCCACTTTCTGTCGTTGATGTCGTCAGCAGTACCCATAATGGTGATGTTTACCTGACGGCGACGAGCGATAACGTGGTCCCAGTCAATGAAGTAGATGTGAGCAAAGAGACCGAGGTCAAGCTTGCCGTCCTTGATGGTGAGGGTCTCGCTTCTGCCGAAGAAGCAGGAACGGAGGTGACC
>JAZUBI010000037.1:0-4052 GCA_045638385.1 Eubacteriales bacterium | reverse complement strand
CCTTCCCTCACAAGGGAAGGCTAACGCAAAGCGAACCCAAACAAAAATTTGAATCCGTGAACTCACCCATAAATTGCAATTTATCAAGCCTTGGTTGGGAACAAAAAAGCCCCGAATCCATTTCCGGATTCGGGACGGAAGTTCAATTTCCGCGGTACCACCCGCATTTTGACTTTGCATAAAACTACAAAGCCAACACTTTGTCCGATCTTTAACGGTATCGCTCCGTGCAGGGCTAATCAAGGGCGGTGACGCCGATTTTGACCGTGCAAGCTCCGAAGGGAAATGCCGCATCCTCTCGCATATCCGCTCGCACCGACCGCGGACTCTCTGCAATACGTAACAAGGCGTGGCTGACTTCATCATAGCCTTTAATATTTAACTATAATATTATAACATTTTATTGCGCTTTTCGCAAGTGTGCTTTTTGTAAAAATAACACTATGCACAGATGTGATTATTGTGAAAAATGCACAAAATTAAAATATTCCGAAATAGAACAAGAGGAAAATAATACCTGCCTGGATCACCATAATGAGCGGAATGCCCAGCATGAACTTTATGTGCTTTGTCTTGTGGCGAATTATGCGCATTGTGATGAACATAGCCAATGAGCCGCCGAGCGCGGAGAGGAGAAGGAGCGTTTTTTCGGGCGTGCGGAGCTCAACGCGATTTTTCTTTGAGATCTTCTTGTCGTATATGCAGACTATAACCGAAATCAGAGATATGACGAGTATATACGCCACAAATGCCGAAAAGAGAACGTGATCGCTAATAAAATCAAGCAGCATGCCTTAGTCCTCCTTCTCGATTCTTATATCGGTTTCGATGTCCGCATCTCCGATGTGAGTCAAGGTGATCTTGGGAGACACTCCGTCCGCCGATGTGATCTCGTTGCCCTTGAAAACGGCGTGCTCGATATTATTGAGCTCTGCCGCGTAGTCCATTGTCATATGGAATTTGTTATCCAATATCTTGATGGATTTGTTGAAGTATTTGCCCTCCTCAACCGCTTTTCTCGGCACGCAGGAGATAACCGCTTTGCCCCAGATGGTGTATTTGCAGCCGTCAAAGAAGTTGTTTTTAATGGTTACGTCCTGAACGCCGCCCGACTCAAACCAGAAGTCGCCGTTTGATTCAAAGAGTATTGCCGAACCGCTTGTGTGGAAATAGCAATTCTCGATCACGGTCTTTCCTCTCGTTGCGATAAGCATTCCGCGAGCACGGTTGTTACGCACCGTGTTGTTGCGGAAAATGAGGTCTGCCGCGCGGTCAAGGCTTTCGATGTCATCGCCTATAACGATGTCGTCGGTGTCCTCGTTAAGAACGAGCCTTAGGATGTCCTGATTTACATACTCTGCCTTGGCAATCGTCTTTTCGGTGTAGGGGATAAGAGACTGATTGTTAACGACCTGTATTTTGTCACCCTCGCGGTAGATGCGGATTCCCTTTGCCTCGACGTGCACCTCGCGGACAAGTATCTCGCGCTTGCTCTTTGACTCTATGCGCGCGTACATTCCGTGGATGTTGAGCGCATCGTCAAGCTGACCCTCAAAGGTGGAATTTTCAACCAAAACAAGTCCGGTACAGTTGACAAAGTGAGTAGAATCGGCGTTTGCGGTATAGAACTGATCCCCGTGACGGAGGGTATTGAAGCTGTTAAGGTGTATATTGTGGCAGGTCTGCGCCAAAATTCCCATTCCGTAGCAGGAATGGATGGTGATGTTTTCAAGTGTTATATCCGAGGAGTCCTCGCAGAAAAATCCGCATCCGAGACGGCGCGCGGCAGAGAATACCGCGATATTGCCGATGGGCGGGTAACGCTTGACACCGTGGAGGCGGAGCTTGTTGTCTCCTATATCCTCAAAGCGCATATCCCAGAGGTATCCAAAGGAATGGTCGCCTGTTCCGGGCTCTATTTCGCCGGTGTTGCAATTATACTCGACCGAGTTTGTGACTACGAAGAAGCACTGATAATAATTCGTTACAAGCTCTCTGTCATGGCGTAACGAGAACTGAGATGCGCCGTGCATCTTTTCAAGGTCGACGTATCCGTCGCCGTGCGCGATGATCTTAGCCTGCAAAAACTGTGTGTTGGGGTTTTCGAGGACGGCGTTCTTAACGGTTATATTCTTGGAATTAAGGATTCCGAAGGGGGTGAGTACGCCGCCCGAGATGAGAGTTGAGCCCGAAAAGTCAAGCTCTATATTCTCCATGCCGTCAAGGAGCGCGAAGAAGCGCTTATATCCGTTCCAGCCGTGGTTTGAGATGTTTACGCATTTCTCAAAGCAGTAGTCGGGGTCAATTTGATACGTGTCCTTGTCGAAAACGATCTTTACGTCCTTTTTGGAGTCGAGATCGGACATCAGGCGGTACAGATCGTACGCATCGTTGCCGCTTGTGCGATGGTCTCTGAAATATATGGTTTGCATTGAATGGCTCCTTTGTAAATCAAAACTTAATTTTAAACGGAGTGAGAGGAAGTGAATATTCGTTCAAGAGATTTGTGTACGAATAATTGAGCTTTGAATATTCGATGTATTCCGCATCAAAATCTGAGGTTAATTCGACGGTAAGCTTATCACCGTCGGCAAAAACCGACGTTTCCTTGCGCTCGTTGTTTTTATTGACGAGATAGAATCCCTTGATTTCATCACCGTCAAGAGTATGCCACTCTGTCACGTTTATGCAGTGCAGAATTGCCTTGTCGGTCTCTTTTTCAAATGACTCGACTGTCGGGCAACGCCAATTTACATCCTTTGAGTATGTATTGGCAAGCGCGGCACTTGCAAGTCGCTCGCCTGTTGGCTGTTTTTTTGCGGGATGGATGTTATCCGATTCGCTCAGATCGTAGGATACGGTCATGTAAACGTTTTTCTCGGTTTTTGAAAGCTCTTCCTGCGCGTCGCGGACACCCTGCCAGTAGTCAGCACCGTCTCCGTGCCACGCAACTCCTGCAAGCTGAACCGTGTAGAAGGGCATTTCGGGGTTTTTGAAGGCATTACGCCAATCCTCAATCATGGCGCGGTATAGAGCCGCATAATGCTCCTTGGAGTCTACCTCCACAGACGTGTTACTCTCACCTTGATACCAGATAACTCCGCGGAAGGTGTAGGGAACTATGCGTTCGAGCATATTTTCACGCAGAGCCGAGGGGAAGCGGTAGAATGATATTTCCATCGGGAGAGGAGGAGATCCTGCGCCGGCATGTCGCAAATACCACGCAACGCCCATCTCACGCGTAATTGCGGGGGCATCGTAGCTCAGGCAAAACTCCTTGAGCTTTGATTGGTATTCGGCATACTGTGCTATGAGGTTATCAAGTCCTCCCGCAGCTTTGATTTCCGCTTGCTTTTTATCCCATGCGCGCCGTGTAAGCACGTTGCGGAGGAGATAGTCCTCGCCGATCCAGCTTTCGACAGGAGTTGCGCCCCAGTTACAGCTGATTATGCCTACGGGAATATTTAGAGCCTTTTTCAGATTATGGGCAAAAAAGTAGCCTATTGCCGTGAAGTGAAGAGCCTCCTCTACGGTGCATTTTTTCCAAGGTGTATCGACAGAGTGCAGAGAGTCAAAATGGAAACCGTATGTATCTCCCTTATAGAAGGTGAGACGGGGAACTGTGAAAAGGCGGATGTCCGCATCGTCAACAAGAGCGCTTTCGTCGTATTCTGTGCAGAAGGTAGGATGCTCCATGTTGGATTGGCCGCCTGCAAGCCATACCTCACCGGTTATTACGTCGGTGAGAGTTATAGATTCGTTTTCGGTCTCAAATTTGAGCTCTCCGCGAATATTTGCCGCCATCTTGGGGAGCACGCAAAGGAATTTTCCGTCCTTGACCGATGCGCTCGCGCTCTTGCCGCCAAAGCTGACTCTTACGCTCTCGCTGTCACTCTCTCCCCATACGGATATGGGCATGTCGCACTGCAGTATTGCGTTATCTGTGAATATAAAAGCAGGTTTTAACATTATTTTGCACCTCTGAAATTGCAATTTATGGGGGGGACGAACGCAAGCCTTCCCCCTGGGGGGAAGGTGGCGGCGTAGCCGAC
>JAZUBI010000036.1:0-4253 GCA_045638385.1 Eubacteriales bacterium | reverse complement strand
CATATTGATCGTGTTAACGGCCTCGACCTTAGTGGCGGGGAACATAGCCTCAACTGCCTTTGCGATCTCTGCCTTGTCAGCAGTCTTAGCTACCTTAAATACATACTTCTTCTGTGCAACCATATCCATGGAAGCCTCAGAAATTACAGGCTTAATGATTACATCTTCAAGCATTCTCATTACGCATATACCTCCTCAAGCATTTTAACTGCCGCAACGGTGGTGATGAACGTATCAGCGTTCAAAACATCGTATACGTTGATGGTGTTGTAGAGGCAAGTCTTTGCGCCGGGGATGTTAGCGCAGCTCTTAACCACGTAAGCGTTGACCTCAGGAAGAACTACGAGGGGCTTTCTCTCTGCTCCGAGAGCGGAGAACATAGCAACCATAGTCTTGGTCTTGTAGGTGTCGAGTGTGATGTCGTCAACTACGATGAGCTTGCCGTTGTTGAACTTATCAGCAAGTGCGCTGAGGAGAGCAAGTCTCTTAGTCTTCTTATTAAGAGCAGTGCGATAGCTTCTGGGCTTAGGACCGAGAGCGATACCGCCGTGTGTCCACTGAGGAGAACGGGTTGAACCCTGACGAGCTCTACCGGTACCCTTCTGTCTCCAGGGCTTTCTACCGCCACCGGAAACCTCGGAACGAGTAAGAGTGGACTGTGTTCCCTGTCTCTGATTGAGAAGGTAAGCTCTTACTGCAGCGTGGAGGACATTGCCGTTTACTTCTCCTCCGAAAAGTACATCGGAGATTTCCATGGATCCGACTTCTGCGCCGGCCATATTAACAACTTTAATTGTAGGCATTACTTATTTCCTCCTTCCGATTATGCTTTGACCGAGTCGCGAATGAAGACGATACCGTCCTTCGCGCCGGGAACTGCTCCCTTAACCGCGATGAGGTTCTTCTCGCTGTCGATCTTAACTACCTTAAGGTTCTGTACTGTAACCTGCTCGTTACCGTACTGACCGGGCATGTGCTTGTTCTTAAAGATTCTTGCAGGGTCGATAACACCCATAGATCCGGGCTGACGGTGGATAGGTCCAACGCCGTGTGTTGCCTGGAGCTTGTGCTGATTCCATCTCTTAACGCAGCCGGAAAATCCGCGGCCCTTTGTCATACCTG
Organism: Eubacteriales bacterium; assembly: GCA_045638385.1. Classification (GTDB taxonomy): domain Bacteria; phylum Bacillota; class Clostridia; order Oscillospirales; family CAG-272; genus SVTX01. The sequence continues at coordinate 3,131 of JAZUBI010000036.1, read as the reverse complement.
TAACGTCGACCTTGTCGCCTGCGGCGAAGGTATCGGCTGTAATGACGTCGCCAACGTTGATTGCGCTGCAATCTGCAAGACGAAATTCCTTGAGGTGTCTCTTGTTTGCAACTCCTGCCTTTGCAAAATGACCTTTCTCAGCCTTGGTGAGATGCTTTTCCTTTGCATCTACGAAACCGAGCTGAACGGCGTCATAGCCGTCTTTCTCTGCGGTCTTTTTCTGTGCTACTACACAGGGACCTGCTTCGATGACTGTTACGGGGATTACGTTGCCCTTCTCATCGAAGATCTGAGTCATACCGATTTTCTTACCGATAATACCCTTTTTCATTTTTCTTTCCTCCTGTAAATTATTGGTTGAATCGGAGTTTTCCGTCCAACATGACTTACAAGGTTACCGTCGCGGCGATGCCGCCGGCTGTTGTCCTTGTTCGCGAGTGGAGCTCGCTGTTTTGCTTGATAATTAATAATAATGTAGGCTATCAGATCTTAACCTCGATCTCAACACCTGCAGGGAGCTCAACGTTCATAAGAGCGTCAATCGTTTTCTGATTGGGCTTTACGATGTCGATGAGTCTCTTGTGAGTTCTCATCTCGAACTGCTCACGCGCATCCTTATACTTGTGAACTGCGCGGAGGATCGTTACGATTTCTCTCTCTGTGGGAAGCGGGATAGGACCCGAAACCTCGGAGCCGTTTGCCTTTGCAACGGTTACGATCTTTTCTGCAGCTGCATCGATAAGAGTGTGGTCGTAGCTCTTAAGACGAACTCTGATTTTCTCGTTTACTGCCATTTTTTGTGCCTCCTTTCAAATTTTCAGGCTTAAGCGGAAATTTCAAAAGCCTTTGGAAATGGGGCGTTCTTTCGTACACCGTGCCGTGTGTTCCTACCCCTTTACATTAAAATACGGACTTTGCCCGCATCAGCATCTGACAGACAAATTCCGAGTAAACATAAGGGTTTTTAGGACACAAAGCATCACTATGCCGCATGTTGCTTAGTGTGTGTTGAAAGATCACGTCGCCCGTTTATACGGACATACTCCACGAAAATTACCTCTTAAAGGCGTCCCTTTAAGAGCAACCTCTCGCTTCATCGCATATCAAGCTATAACATTATACTTGATTTTTGTCAATTTGTCAAGAATTTGAAAAATATTTATATGTAGATTTTTAAACAAATTCAACCAATATTTTTGTGCATTATGCACAATGCGATTTTAAAAATCAACATTTGTAAAATGAGCATTTTCCCTTTTAGCAAAAGGATTTTTCAAGGGTTTCAAAACTGATTTTCGGGTCATTTCTCATAATTAACAATAATAAGCTTTTATAAGCGTTTTTAGCGTTTTTTTAAGAAAATCATACCGTTTTTTAAAAAATGGGGCTTTTGTCTATTTGTTGTTCACAATTTTGGTGTATAATCTAACGAGAAAAGGTAGCTTTTGGCAGGCTACCGTCGATCAATTCTTCTTTAAACGGAGATAAATATAAAAATGAACGGTTCAAATACACACAAGGACAGAAGAGCCCAGCTAAAGGTCGGGTTCATATGCGCCCACCTTGCCATCACCTCCGCCGCATGCTCTTTAGGCTGCATGGCGGTGGTCTCCTCCTGCGAGCCAAACGCGAGGTATTTTTCGCCATCTGTCACAGTCAATATATTCTGGGCGCTCCTCGCCTTTTCGATAGCGCTTTCATTCGTAGCTCTCTTCCTATTTAAAAGAGAGCCTGTCAGCTTTTTAGGTTCATATCTCAAATCAGCGAAGGTGGCAAGGATATCGAACATTCTTCCCGCCTTGTTATCCGCGTTCGTTACCCTATACGCTATTTCCGGAGACTCGCTCGATCAATGGGGCAAGGCTGTTATAATATTAGGTACAATTTCCATCGCTTTCTTCGTTTTAAAGCTCTTTGTTCGCCCCATCGCGGCAAAGGCGCTCACCGGAATGGCGGTATTCGCGCTCTGCGCGGTGATAATCGCTTCACTTTACCTTGATTTCTCTACCGAGCTTAACAGCCATTTCAAGCTACTCACTCAATTTGCCGCCGCCGGAGTTATATGCGGTGTTATCGCAGATATAAGAGCCGCATTATCATCCTCCTTCTACAATTCATCAAAGAAGATCCAGAGAAACTATGTAAGAGTTTACATGAGAGGATACGTATTTTTAAAGCTCGTCTCGATCCTCGCGGCATCAGCTTGCTCTGCGGCAGTCATTCTCTACTTTGCGAAGGGCTACTCGGCATTCGGGGCGCATCATCTCGTCTATTCCCTCTTCGCTCTCTCATATGCACTCTCCTCAACCTGCGAGCTTATCGCGGCGGTTATAGGCGTTGTAAAGAGCCATATATAATATAAAGGAAAGGAATTTGCAAAAAATGAAGGCATCATCATCGAGCTCAGCAAACACCAGGATCCAATGGCTTCACAAAAAAATAGCAAACAGATACTATCCCAACGCGATGCGACTTGCGGAGAGATTCAACATCTCGCACCGCCAAGCACAGCGCGACGTTGATTACCTCAAAAAGAAATTAGGCGCTCCGCTTGAATACAGCATGGAGCATAAGGGATATTATTACTCCGAGCAATACTCCCTTCCCCTTGTTCTTTCAAGTGACAACGACGAATCTCTCTCCGAGCTCGCCGACAACATGTCAGGAGCATCCCTGCAGGCTGACAACACCTTTGTGCAGATGCAGATCCCCTATACTGCCACCATCGAGATCGGAGACAAGCTTTCTGTACTCTCATTGAAGAATTTTATCATTTCAAGAGAGCCCAGAAACAGATATATATGTGAATTTCACAACGTTGAGCAGTTTTTGAGCGTTCTTATCACGCTGAGATCGGATTTCAAGATAATTGAGCCTATGTGGATAAGAGAGAGGCTTGTAAAATTGGCAGAGAATATTATCAAGAATAATAAGTTTTAATTCAAACGCGCGGCGAGCAATCGCCGCGCGTTTTCGTGATAAATTGCAATTTAGCGGTGGGTTTACGGCTTCAAATTTTTGTTTGGGTTCGCTTGGCGTTAGCCTTCCCTTGTGAGGGAAGGTGGCTCGGCGAAGCCGAGACGGATGAGTAGAAGACTAACGATTTCAACCGTCTTTGCTCAGAAAAAAAG
>JAZUBI010000035.1:0-13649 GCA_045638385.1 Eubacteriales bacterium | reverse complement strand
AAGGAATCGATAAAGAACTGCACCGCAAAGGTTCATATATTTGTTGGTGGAAAAGAAAACAGTTCGATGATAAAATCTGCTGAAGATATTCATAGAGCATTGCCGCAGAGCTTGTTGCACGTTCTGCCCAAATGGTATCACGGTGAGTTTTCTATAAATCACAGTGAGGCTTATGCAAGCAAAATAAGAGAAATCGTCCACGATTGATTTATAACCATATGAAATAATAAATCGAATTCAAGAATAGGAGGAAGGGCTTGTGAAAAAAACGAATACGAAAGAGCATATTCTCGTGTGCCTTTCCTCAGCTCCGTCAAATGCGAGAATCATAGAAACGGCAGCTAAAATGGCAAAAGCCTTCGGCGCGAGCTTTACGGCATTGTACGTACAAACTCCTGCCTCGGAGCTTATGCTCGATGCGGATAAAGCACGTCTTGCGGAAAATATCCGCTATGCCGAATCGCTCGGAGCAAACGTTGCAACCGTCATTGGAGATAACGTTGCATTTCAAATTGCCGAGTTTTCTCGGCTCTCGGGCATTACCAAGGTTGTACTCGGTAGAAGCGTAGCTCCGAAGAAGCGGCTTTTCAAAAAGCCATCCTTGACTGATCAGCTCATCGAACTTGCTCCAAGCCTTGACGTTCACATCATTCCCGATATGACGGTAAAGCAGAAGGAGCAAAGGGTTCGCTTGTTTGGCAAAACCTCGCTTGCATCTACACTCAAGGGATTGGCAATCAGCGCATTGATCCTTGCGATTGCGTCAGGTATTTCCTTCGGACTGCATTATATGGGCTTTACCGATGCAAACGTCATCACGGTGTATATCCTCGCCGTTCTTGTGACATCGGCTCTTGTCGAAAGCAAGCTTTGTTGGGTTATCAGCTCTGCCGCAGGCGTTCTGCTATTCAATTTCTTCTTCACAACGCCGAAATTCTCTTTGATGGCTTATGACAAGGGATATCCCGTAACCTTTATCGTAATGCTGGTTGCATCCTTGGTAACGGGAAGTATTGCCGCAAGAATGAAAAGCCACGCAAAGCAATCTGCACAGGCAGCATACCGAACAAAAATATTGCTCGATACCAATCAAATGCTCGCTAAGGCAAAGAGTTCCGATGAAATATTCGAAATTGCGGCAGATCAGGTAAAGAAGCTATTGTCTTGCGATACGCTTATATATGTGGGTGATGAGTCTATCCGCAGCATCGGTATTACGCTTGATAACAATATACAAAAAAGCGATGACTGTATCTACTATCCGATACACACAAACGACACTGTTTACGGAGCAATCGGAGTAGTAACCGTTAAGACGGTTGATGCCTTTGAAAACAGTATTCTGCTATCCATTCTCGGTGAATGCGCTTTGGCACTTGAAAGCGAGCGAAACGCAAGAGAAAAGGAAGCCTCGGCGATCCTTGCAGAGCAAGAAAAGCTACGCGCTAATCTGCTCCGTACCATATCCCACGATCTTCGCACGCCGTTAACATCAATATCCGGCAACGCAGGCAATCTTCTTGCCAATGATGAGATATTCGACACAGACACACGCCGTCAGATCTATACCGATATTCGTGAGGACTCCGAATGGCTTATCAGCCTCGTGGAAAATCTTCTATCTGTATCCCGTATGGGAGATGGTAAAAGCGATATACGGATGTCTGCCGAGCTTGTTTCCGACGTGATTGAGGAAGCGGTCAGACGAACCGAGAAAAACGCAAGAGAGCATAAGCTCACCGTCAAGGAAAGCGACGGAATACTGCTTGCGCGGATGGATGCAAGGCTTATCGTTCAGGTCTTGATAAATCTGATAGACAATGCGATCAAATATACGCCGAGTGGCTCTGAAATAGAGATTTCGGCGGCAGAAAAGGATAATAAAATTGCAATCACCGTAGCGGATAACGGCGGCGGAATTTCCGATGACATAAAGCCTCGTGTGTTTGATATGTTCTACACGGGTGCTGAAAAAATTGCAGATAGCCGCAGAAGTCTCGGTCTTGGACTTGCACTTTGCAAATCTATTGTAAACGCTCACGGCGGTGAGATCACCGTGACCGATAACGAGCCGCACGGCGCAGTATTTACCTTTACATTACCAAAGGAGGAGGTGGAGATCAGTGAATAAACCCTTGATACTCGTAGTCGAGGATGATGCGCCCGTTCGCAATCTGATTACGACGACCTTAAAGGCGCACGATTATAAATTTATAACGGCGCAGAACGGAAACAACGCCATAATGGAAGCATCCTCGCACAATCCCGATATTGTTCTGCTTGATCTCGGACTCCCCGATATAGACGGCGTTGAGGTTATTGAGAGAATACGCACGTGGTCGGATATGCCGATCATCGTCATCAGCGCGAGAAGTGAGGATAAAGACAAAATTGATGCCCTTGATGCAGGCGCGGACGATTACTTAACCAAGCCCTTCTCTGTAGAGGAACTCTTGGCAAGGCTTCGTGTAACGCAAAGAAGGTTAGCAGCTAACCGTAATGAAAGCACAAGCTCGGTATTTACAAACGGAGCTTTGAAGCTCGACTACGCCGCAGGCTGTGCATATCTCGGCGAGGAGGAATTGCATCTGACTCCTATCGAATACAAAATACTGTGTTTGCTTGCCGCAAACATTGGCAAGGTCTTAACGCATACCTTCATTACACAGAAAATTTGGGGCGCGGCGTGGGAGAATAACGTTGCCTCTCTCCGTGTCTTTATGGCAACGCTCCGCAAAAAGATTGAAGCAACACCCGACTCTCCGCAGTATATCCAAACGCATATCGGTGTTGGATATAGGATGATGAGGGTGGAGTAGCTGTTAATCCGATAGATATTGTTTTGAAAGGAGCAACGAATTATGAAAATTCAATTTATAGGTGCAGCGCAAGAGGTGACGGGAAGCTGTACACTCCTTGAGATCAACGACCGCTATTATTTAATCGATTGCGGTATGGAACAAGGAATTGACGTGTTTCAGAACGTTGCCTTACCGGTTCCTGCAAGTCAGATTGATGCTGTGTTTCTGACCCATGCTCATATTGACCATTCGGGAATGTTGCCAAGACTTTATAAGGACGGCTTTCGTGGTATCATATACGCAACAGAGGTAACGGTGAAGCTTGCTGACATAATGCTCAAGGATAGCGCGCATATTCAGATGAGCGAGATTGAATGGAAGAACAGGAAAGCAGAACGTTCGGGTGAAGAGAACTTCGCTCCGACCTACACGCTCGAAGATGCTCTTGGAGCAATCAAGCTTTTCCGCGGTGTGAAATATGACGAGAGAATTACGGTATCCGCAGGTGTGGATATTCGCTTTACGGATATTGGGCATCTGCTCGGATCTGCGGCGATTGAAATATGGCTCAAAGAGGGAGATGCAGAAAAGAAAATCGTATTCAGCGGTGACGTAGGAAATACCAATCAGCCGATCATTAAGGATCCTGCCCCCGTAGCGAATGCGGATTATCTCGTTCTCGAAGCCACTTACGGCAGCCGCAATCATGAGCGTCATACCGACACGATAGAAGTGTTGGCAGAGCTTATCGAGAACACCTTGTCACGCAGTGGAAACATTGTTATTCCGTCCTTTGCCATCGGCAGAACACAGGAGCTACTCTATGCCATTCGTGAGATAAAGCAAAGAAAGCTTGTCAAAAATACGAAATTCCCCGTCTATGTGGACAGTCCGTTGGCGATCGAGGCAACCGAGATTTTTTCCAAGTGCGATCCGTCCTGTTTTGACGAGGAAACGAGAAAGCTGATTGATGATGGAATCGATCCCATCAGATTTGAGGGTCTAAGGCTATCCGTTACGGTCGAGGAATCTAAGCGCATCAACGAAACGCCCGAGCCCAAGGTTATTCTCTCAGCAAGTGGAATGTGCGAGGCAGGCAGAATTCGCCATCACCTCAAGCACAACCTGTGGAGACCGCAGAACCTTATTCTGTTCGTTGGCTATCAAGCAGAAGGAACGCTCGGCAGAAATCTCATTGAAGGAGTGCAGAACGTGCGTCTGTTCGGCGAGGATATTGCCGTAAGAGCGCAGATAAAGTCCCTCAAAGGAACCAGTGGACACGCCGATCAGCAGGGACTTATCTCGTGGCTTGAAAGCTTTGAAAAGAAGCCTCGCACCGTATTCCTCAACCACGGTAACGAGGAATCTATCGCAGTCCTTGCCGATGAGCTGAAGGAGCGCGGATATGCGGTAGAGACACCGTACAGCGGAACCGAATATGACCTTGTAAAAGGCATTATGACCGCTTATACCGAAAAGAAGCGTGTTACGGCAGCAGATGTTGCCAAAGCACGTTCAAGAAAGAATAATATCCACCGAGATCTCGTCTCACAGGCAGAGGCGCTTCTTGCCCTTGCAAAGCGTTGTGAGAGCCGTCCGAACAAGGAAAACGCTAAATTCGCAGCGCAGATCAGAGCGCTCATGGATAAATGGGAGAGATAGGTAATGGGCTTTTGGATTTATATGTTCATTATGGATCTGCTCATACCGATAATAATGATATTGTTCGGGCGAGCATTTCTTAAAAAAGCACCAAAAGAAATCAATTATGTTTTCGGATACCGCACCTCAAGGTCGATGAAAAACAGAGATACTTGGGAATTTGCACACCGTTACTGTGGCAAAATATGGCTCATCTGTGGCTCGGCACTCATTCCTGTCGTAGTAAGTATTATGCTGTGCTTCATTGGGGCAGACACTAAAACAGTGGGATATGTGGGCGCGGCAATGTTGGTATTTCCGCTTTTACTTATAATCCTCTCAGTTATTCTTACAGAGCGAGCATTGAAAAATGCTTTTGATAAAAACGGAAATCCATTTTTGGAAAACACAACAATCGGCACAATCCTATCCGTTAAGAAACAATGGTGGCTAAAAGTTAATACAAAGCCCGTTAGAAAGCACGCTCTTGACGGAGCGACCTTTCCGCATATTGTTACGGTTAAATATACCGTGGATGGAAACGAGATTGTCAAGAAAAAATGGCTTAAATCCTTTGTCACTCCGCCGAGCGTGAATGATCAGGTGACGGTCATTTACCGTGAGGATAAGCCCACCAAGTTCAGATTGGAGTTTTGATTATGAAAAAAACAAATTGGAAAGATGCTCCATTATTACATAAGGTCGTTACCATAATTTCAGTTCTTGCAAGCCTATCCGTCGTGATATTGGCGGTATTGCAGATATTTGATGTTTGGGATCAGGCAATCAACATTTTCATGCCTTTGATGGGTGTAACAATGCTTTGCCAAAGCTATATGCAATGGAATAATAGCCGCAAGGTCGCTTATTTCAGTATCGGAACGGCAGCATTTATATTCATCTGTACCATTATAGTATTCTTCCTTTGACATCTATAACAATTGAGATACCGACTTGCCGGATCGCACATACTATTTTATACCTACAAGGAGGTAACAAATGAACTATTCAGAAATCACACCGTATATCAAGGAGCTCGCGGCTCTTTCGGATACAAGCAATCACATTGTTCCAGATATGTACGCACAGCACGATGTAAAGCGCGGTTTGCGTGATATAAACGGCAACGGCGTTGTTGCCGGACTTACAGAGGTATCGCATATCAAAGCGAAGGAGATCGATGCGGATGGAAATGCCATTCCGTGTGCAGGTCAGCTTTATTACCGAGGCGTTAATGTTCGAAATCTTGTAAAGGGGTTTGTTACGGATAAGCGCCCCGGATTTGAGGAAACAGTATATTTGCTCCTTTTCTCAAAGCTTCCGACCAAGGATGAGCTTGAAGCGTTTTGCGAGCAACTTTCGGTCTATCGCTCCTTGCCTCCGTCCTTCGTTCGTGATATGATTCTCAAGGCTCCCGGAAAGGATATGATGAATATTCTTTCAAGAAGCGTGTTGGCACTCTATGCCTACGATGAGAATCCCGACAATATTTCAACAGCAAATATTCTTCGTCAGTGCTTACAGCTCATAGCGGAATTTCCTCTTCTTGCCGTTTACGGATATCAATCCTTTCAGCATTACCACAACGGTCAGAGCTTGTTTATTCATTATCCCAAAAAGGAATTGAACACGGCGGAAAACCTGCTTTACATACTCCGTGAGGATGGTCAGTATACGCCCCTTGAGGCGGAACTACTTGATCTTGCCCTTGTTCTTCACGCAGAGCACGGTGGCGGTAACAACTCGACCTTTACAACGCACGTTGTAACCTCATCCGGAACCGACACCTATTCCGCAATCTCCGCAGCGCTTGGCTCTCTGAAAGGGCCTCGCCACGGTGGCGCAAACATTAAGGTAATGCAGATGTTTGACGATATGAAAGCGAACATTGATACAAAAGACAAGGATGCTGTTAGGAACTATCTTGTAAGACTTCTCGACAAGCAAGCCTTTGACAAAGCTGGTCTTATATACGGTATGGGACACGCAGTGTACTCACTCTCCGATCCAAGAGCAGATATTCTGCGCTACTATGCCGAACAGCTATCGATAGAGAAAGGACTGCACGAAGAATTTGAACTCTACCAAACGGTTGAAAAGATGGCTCCCGAAATCATTGCTGAGAAACGCAAGATGTATAAGGGTGTCAGTGCTAACGTGGACTTCTACTCGGGTATGGTCTATAAGATGTTGGGACTTCCGTATGAGCTTTTCACTCCTATATTTGCCATCGCAAGAATCGCAGGGTGGAGCGCACACCGTATGGAAGAAATACAGAACGCAGGCAAGATCATACGACCTGCCTACATAAATGTAAAAGAAGAAACAGAATACATATCCTTGAAGGATAGATAAGATTAGCCCTCGTTCCGAAATGGAGCGAGGGCTGTTCACAACCTTTTGGAAATATTTTTGCAAAACCTATTGACAAGTCAGTTTGTTTGTGATATAATATAATACTCAATTTTGTCATTGACATACTTTCCCATTATTAGTATTGCCAACCAAATTGAGCTTTATACAATCAAATATAAATGTTTTGAGAGCGCGTCAAATCAGAGTCACCCACTTATTTGACCTCTGATTTGTGGACATAAGCCGTTTGTTTATGCCTACAAATGAGAGCCGAAACGCTCTTTCTAAGCAATAAGTTGGGCTGACCTACTTCAATATAAGCTTAGGCAGTTTGACTTATCCCTTATACAAATTGAATACGATTATATGTGCCGCGGGCAGCTGTGTAAGTCCCGTCATTCATACGCTTAGCACGAGCGTCACGAGGTCTTTAGACTCGTACTTTTTATACATAAAGGGCACGGAGATCACCTTTTTAAGCGAACAAGTGCCGTTCGCTTTTTGGTGTTTCTCCCGTAACCTGTATGTAAAAGTACGGGTCTTTTTGTTTTGTCAAAGCAAATTTGTGTGCTTTCTCGGAAGGTAAGAACGGCGAGTCTGACGCGGGGCGTTACCTTAAAATGATACGGACTTTATGTCCGTCTGCTTTTCTTGACAAGCACTGCATTTGTGGACACAAAATGCGAAAGGTGGGGAGAACCCCAGACCCCCGTACTGCAAAATCCGCAAGAAAATTTTGAAAAAAATTGAAGGAGGAAATCCAAATGATGCAAACAGAAGAAAAAGTAAAAACAGCAACAGCCGGCGGGCGCAAGCGCGCTCATCTTGTCAAGTTCTTTTTGAATGACGAGGAATACGAAAAGCTATGCAAGGACGCGGCAATGTGCAACAAAGATTTGAGCAAGTATATTCGAATGACCATTCAATGGATTGCCCCCATTGAACCGCCTTCGGTGGAGGTGAAGGAATTTACACGAGAGCTTCGTCGCTTGGGCGTAAGTATGAATCAAATTGCAGCGAAGGCGCACTCACTCGGCTATGTGGACGAGCTTGAATACCGACGCTGTGCCGACGAGGTGATGAATCTCTGCGGAGAGATTCAAAAGGAGTACGCGAAGAAAGGAGTGAAGCTATTTGGCAAGAACTAAAATTTGGGACGTTAGAGCGCACGTCAGTAAGCTGCTCGCCTACGTGGCGAACAAGAACAAAACCACGATGGAATTGGAGAACAAAAATTTTGACGAGGCTGAAATTCTTGGTCTGCCCTACGATCATTTTGCAACGGAGGAAAAGAAATTTGTGTCGGGTATCAACTGCACCCCCGACAATGCAAAGGAGATTATGTTATCTCTCTTGGAGGACACGGACAGTTCAGACATTCAAGCATACCACGGCTACCAATCCTTCAAGCCCGGCGAGGTGACCCCCGACGTTGCTCACGCTATCGGTGTTCAGCTTGCTAACGAGCTTTGGGGTGAGGACTTTCCCGTTATCGTGGCAACACATATTGACAAAGGGCACGTACACAATCACTTCTGCCTCTCGGCAACGGGATTTTCGAGCAAACGCTATCACGATTGCAAAGCAACCTACAAGCTAATGCGCGATACCTCGGATATACTTTGCAGGGAGTACGGTCTATCGATCATCGAGAAGCCGAAGAAACAAGGAGCCAAGCACATCGCAGAGGTTCACGCCGAGAAGAAAGGTATTCCAACTATACGCGATCAGATACGCGCAGATATTGATAACGCTTGTCAAGGTGTTACCGAGTTTGATCTATTTGTTGAGCGACTTGAACGGCGAGGTTACACGTTAGAACGGCGAGGAAGTTTCCTTCGCGTTCGCCCCGACGGATACAACAAATTCTTTCGGTTAGACAAGCTCGGATTTGGATACAGCGAGAATGATATTAAATTCAAGCTCGATGTCAATTATTATGACCAAAAATATGCTTTGCCAAAGCCGTACCGCCCGATACTGAGAGAAAAGCCGAAAGGTTTGTATGCACTCTATCTTCACTACTGCTATCTGCTTGGAGTAATACCCAAATCCATTCCATCGAACCGTGAAGCATACGTTGCGTTAAAAGAGGACGTTCGCCGCGCGCGTATGTATAACGAACACGCCAAGTTCCTCGGCAAATATAATCTGAACACAACGGACGATCTGCAACGGCACGAGCAGATGGTTGAAAGTCAAATCGCAGCTTTGTGTAAGGAACGGCAGGCACTTCGCAACAAGCTCCGTTGGATGAAGGACACTGAGAAAATGCAACCGATACGCGAAGAAATCTATGCGCTATCCGCAAAAATTAAGCCGCTGCGGAAGGAAAAGAAAATGTGCAAGGACATTTACGACCGAAGCACCGCCGTGGCAAGAACAGTTGAGCAGATCGAGTTCCCGAAGCCACCCGAAAAGGCAAAGCAACAAACCCGAAATCACGGTTGGGGTTCAAGGTAAAAAATATCGGTCTTGACCGTACAAAATTGCTACCGCCCGCGAAGGCAGTTTTACGGTCTTGACCGAAGAAAAACGGCATTTTTCCGTTTCTGACACCCAAAATCGTATCCCACATCAAAAAGGCGTTTTCTATTGAAAAATCCGCATTTTTCAACGCTCTTGACCGAGCCTTTTTGAGCGAAAAACGCCTTGTTTCAAAAACTAATCCAATTTAGGAGGACTTTATGATTACAAATAAGAAAAAGAACGAAAAAACAACCGAAATCTATTTTGACGAAACACCCGCGCCCGTAGTCATACGAACGCACAACACCGCTTTGAAGAAAAGGCTGCTTGCCTTTGCTGAGAAGTTTCCCGACCTCTGTCGGCTGACCGATGATGACGAGCTTGGATGCCTTTCCTTTGAGATTGATAAGAAAAGGTTTGCCTACCGCATCACCGAGCCGTACACCGAGGAACGCAAAGCTTTGGCAAGAGCCAAGATGAACGAGATCAACAATAAGGAGGACAATGGATGACCGAAACCAAGAGCAGAGAGAAAATTACAGTTATTGATTTACCCGTTACCGCGCTTCGTTCCTTTGAGGAGCATCCCTACAAGGTAGTTGATAACGAGGAAATGGCGAGTCTTGTGGATAGCATCTACAACCAAGGCATACTCACGCCAATCACCGTTCGCCCTTTACCCAACGGCGAGTATGAAATCGTATCAGGACACCGCCGCTTATTCGCGTGTCAGAAGCTCGGTATCAAAGCAATCCCCGCCATCGTCAAGGAACTTAGTCGCGAGGATGCCATTCTTGAAATGGTGGATTCCAACCTTCACCGTGAGCATATTCTCCCGAGCGAGAAAGCCAAGGCTTATAAAATGAAGATGGATGCGATGAAAAGACAAGGAGAGCGCACCGACCTTACTTTGTCGCCAATGGCAACAAAGTCGGTCATCGACAGCGCGGCAGAGATCGGAAGTGCGGCGGGCGAGAGCCGTGACCAAGTTTTCCGCTATATCCGTCTTAATCTCCTTATCCCCGAACTGCTTGATATGGTGGACGAGGGGCGCATTGCTTTCCGCCCTGCCGTAGAGCTTTCGCATTTGCAGGAGCAAGAGCAATACGATCTGCTCACAACTATTGAGAGCGAGGATGCGACACCTTCGCTTAGCCAATCTATTCGTATGAAGCGGCTCAGTCAAGAGGGTAAGTTGAATATGGACACTATCTTCGATATTATGACCGAGGAAAAGCCAAACCAAAAGGAAACGGTCAAGATACAGAGAGAAAAGCTTGATAAGTATTTCGGGCGCGGTGTTCCTGTATCCAAAATCGAAACAACCATTTTGAATTTATTGGAGCAAGAACGTATTCGCCAACTCAAAAAGCGCAGCGAGCGCGAGGACAGATGAAAGGAGAGTGCTTATGATAAAGACAATAAAAATTCCCGAGGTTAGAAGCATCATAATCCGAGAGCCAATCAACATCGACGAGCCTATCATTTTGGATGACCATATTCCGCATCCACCACGCCCGTCGGTAGCAAAGCACAATTTACCCGTGGTCAATTATCCTACGGCACTCAATTTTACAAAGCGTATCGGAACGGTTGATTACGAGGTAAATACCCACTTTGCCGAGGAAGGCAAAAGCACGCTGCTTTCGCAGTTTCGGGATCTAATACTCGCCCAAAAGCTGACCGACGACTTACTATGACAGAATTGCAAGGATGCGCCGGGCATTGTATAATAAGGCTACCTTACAGCAATGCTCGGCTTACAGAAAGGAAAAGGTGAATTTATGACAAAACAAGCCGAGAATAATAAAATAACCGCCCTTTACTGCCGTCTGTCGCAGGACGACGGGAGAGATGGCGATAGCAATTCAATTGTAAATCAAAGGGAGATCTTATCTCAATACGCTCGTTCCAATGGTTTTCACAATACGCAGTTCTTTGTAGATGACGGCGTTTCGGGTACGACCTTCGAGCGCCCCGATTTTCAGCGTATGCAACGAATGGTTGAAAACGGAGAGGTCGATACAATCATTGTAAAAGACCTCAGCCGTTTCGGTCGTAACTATCTTGATGTCGGCAAATACTTGGAGATCAAATATCCCTCGCTCGGTGTTCGCTTCATAGCTATTCAAGAGAACGTTGATACGATGAAAAACATCGGTACGGAGATGATGCCGTTTAACAACATCTTCAATGAGTGGCACGCCGCACAGACGAGCAAGAAAATCCGTGCCGTGTGGAAAGCGAAAGCGGACAAAGGAGAACGCGTATCGTCGGTGATTCCATACGGATATAAAAAGTCCGAGGATAACCCCAAGCAATGGGTGGTTGACGAGGATGCAGCTAAAGTGGTTCGTTATATTTTCGACCTCTGCCTTCAAGGTCTTGGACCGACGAAGATCGGACGTAGATTAGAGAACGAACAAATACTCTCACCGACGGCATACTTTATATCGGTGGGGAGGAAAACGTCAAAAGAGGTATCCAAACGAGGCGAGTATGCTTGGACTACAAGTAGCATTGAGCATATCTTGGCGAACCGACAGTACACGGGATGCACGGTCAATTTCAAAACCACACTCGTAAGTTACAAGGTGCACAAAACGGTTCACAATCCCGAAGAAGAATGGCAGATCATTCCTAATACGCAAGAAGCTATTATTGATGAGGATACCTTCAATCGCGTTCAAGAATTACGAGAAAACCGCAGACGTAATACCGCCACGGGCAGAGAGAGTCTGTTTTCGGGATTGCTATATTGTGCCGATTGTAAATCTAAGCTTTATTTCTGCGCGGCAAAGAGCGTCGATGAAAACCAAGAATTTCACAGATGCTCCGCTTACAAAGAAAATCGCGGTACTTGCTCTATCCACTTCATTCGTGAGGTGGTTCTGAGAGAAACGATGCTTGAGCTTGTACGACGTGTGGCTTTGTTCATTCAGCAGTACGAAGCGGTGTTTCTATATATGTATTCCAAGAAGCACAGCTTAGCCAAGGCAGCCAATATGAGAACGCTAAAAACGAATATCGAAAAAAGTAAGCGAAGAATTGTGGAGCTTGATAAACTCATAGAGCGCATTTATGAGGATAACGTACTTGGTAAAATACCCGACGAGCGTTTTTCTAAGATGATGGGTAATTATGAAGCGGAGCAAAAAGAGCTGATAGCGTTTACGGCAAAGGCTGAAGAAACCTTAAAGGCGGCAGAGCAAGACAAGGTGGATCTTCGCGTATTTCTTGAAACCATCCGTAAGTGTACCGATATTAAGGAGCTGACTCCCGAAATCGTCAATCGACTCATAAGACGAATTGAAGTTCACAAGAGTGCGAAGATAGACGGAAGAAAGCGCGTAAAGCTTGATGTTTACTTTACCGCCGTTGGGCTGATTGACATTCCCGATGAAAAGGAACTGCGTGAATTGATGGAAGAAATCCGTAGAACCGCGTAAGGCCAAAAAAGCAAGAATACGGCATATCTCTTACGAAATATACCGTATTCTTGCAAAACTGTCCTTACGAACGACGAGCGTCGACTTGTCGAATTTTTTTATCCATTGCGAAAGCAATGGTATATCATCACGCGTTAGCGTGTATCTCATCCGCTTTGACGAGCATATCTCGTCAAAGCGAGTATATCATCAGCCGAAGGCTGTATCCTCTTTCGCAATGATGATATACAACGGCAAGCCGTTGGTGATATGCAAGGCTTACGCCTTGATGATATACACGCCTTCGGCGTGATTTGCCGTAAAGTGCTTGAAATCATCACGATTTTATGCTATACTAATCTCAGAAAGGCGGTGGATTATATGAGCAAAGCCTTAAAAGGATATATTGACGTTTCATATCTCGCAGAAAAGAGAGCCAATCCGCGTATCAGATTTCAAGTATATGGTACAGTGATTATGGGAGGTCTTTTGAGAAAATACTCCCACGTTTGCTTTATTTATCATGATAAAGATAATGTTTATTATAATGCAGTAGGTGACACTCAAATTATTTCACCCGATATAAAAAAGCTTCATATTCACCATAGCATATTCAGTAAAAAAATAATTCGTATAAAAATCAAAGCTGATAAAACACATAAATTAACAATATTCAAATACGATTCATTTTCCACTGACATAACCGGTAGTCAGCCTCAACATTGTCAAGAGTTAATTGATGCTTTGGAGAAAATGTGTATGGCGAGCAATGGAAAAATTAAAAATAAAATCAAAACTATGTAAGATGGTTTGAGTTCGAATCCTAATAGCAAACCAAAAAAATATCTTTTTCGTAGCCTTTACCCAAAAAATACCGAGAACTTTGTTCTCGGTATTTTTTTATCCAAGCCGCAGGCTTGGCATATCATCGCCGCGCGAAGTACGGTGCATATCA
>JAZUBI010000034.1:0-10487 GCA_045638385.1 Eubacteriales bacterium | reverse complement strand
GTATTTTTTCATGTTAACCTCCTATGTTTTGCAAACGATAGAAGGATTAGAATATTTTCCTTCTATCGATTAGAAGGAAGAACGACGCTTAACCATATAGACAACCTCCGTTTAGTATTATGTACATATCATATTGCAGACAAGCTTTAACAAGTCTAATGATATCATATAGCATAGTATACCATAAATTCTCCGAAAAGTAAATAGGACGGCTCAATTCTTTACAAATTGAACCGCCCTTTTTGATTAAAGTAAATCGTGCTCGATAGATTCAGCCATCTTGGCTTTGTATTCTTTGAAAATGTGAACGTAGATATTAGAGGTAATTTCGGTGTTGCAATGTCCGAGGTGCTCGGAAATAGCCTTATCGTCATATCCGTTGCAAAACAAAAAACCCTGCCATAGCAGAGCTTTTTGCATATAAGATAAAAACTTATCTCTTCGAGAACTGAGCTTCAAGATAGTCGATGTAATAGTTCCAGTCCTCACGGCTCTGATAGTGGAGTCCGGGGCGCATATGATAGCCTATCATGCCATCGTGAAGCGGCTCGCGAACCTCGGGGAGTCTGTCGGGATGGATAAAGCCAACTTTGCCGTTCTCCTCATAATATCTGCTTGCCGCGGCGCATGCGAGATATTCATTGGGCGGGCAAGCCCATTTGTCGCCCTCTGCGCTTGCAACGTATGCCCTGTGGGGAAGATTTGCGGCGATGAGCCAATGCTGGTCAAAGGGAAGAGCGTCCTCATTATCAATGTATTTGCGGTAATTTTCGCAGAACCAGTAGGGGAATCTCTTTTCTGCAATATCCTTAATGGTTTCTCCGGTGTTCTCGCGTGCCAATGCGGCTCCGCCACAGCCCGAATCGTTAGAGATGGCGCAGTAAAATCTGTCGTCAATGGCACCTGCAAGGAGTGCGGTCTTACCGAGACGGGAATGTCCCGTAACGCTTATTCTGTTGTGATCAAGCTCGGGGAGCGTGAGCGCATATTCAAGCACTGCGCTTGCGGCATATGCCCAAAGACCAAGCTTTCCGCAAGCATCGGGAGCGCGTTTGCCATCGGGGAATACAAGACCTGCAAGTCCGTCGGTGAAGTCGTTGTTATCCCTTGTTACGTCATTGTAGCAGAATGTGAGAGTTGCAAATCCGCGGTCAAGAATTTCCTCTGTGGGCTGATACTGATCGGGAATGTTATCTCTGAAATTGATATGTACGAATGCGGGAACGGGCCCCTCGATGTTGTGCGGATAAACGTAGTAGACCGGGAATGTAAAGCTTCCGAATTCGGCATTTATCGTTAGCGCGAGCTTTTGGAGATATCCCTTACCTGCAAAGTGCTGAATACCGGGATTTTCAACCGTAACCGTTACAGAGTCGGGCTTTTTGGGAAGATAGCCGTACTCCTCGCGGTAAAGAAGATCCATGATCTCGTCCTTTGTCATCCCCGTGGGATAGGGGAGCTTGTTCAAGAGTTCCATAATATACCCTCCGATTATTTTTCGTTAGTGTGATTCCATGTCGGGAAAAGCTCTCTCCAGACGTCGGTGTGAGCCTCGCAGTCAAGATAGTGAGCAAAGAGGTGGTTTTGTCTGTCGGTCGAATTTTCATTGCATGCGTTAGCGATTGCGTACATATATCCGTCCTTGTTATTAACGCAGAATTCGTGCCAGCCCTGCTTCCATTCGCCGTTTTTGAGCTGCTCGTTTCTTTTTGCAAATTCATTCATAATGGCATCCTTATCCTCGCCCTGCGCAAGCTTGATGCCGCCGTTCTCAACGTTTACTATGGGAGTAAAGGAGATCTCGTGTGCCTTTGTATCATATTCAACGGCGAAAAGCGAATCCCAGCTCGGAAGATTTACAATGTTGGAGAACTGGAAGTTGCCCTGACCGTAGAGAATGTGGCAGCCCTCAAACTGCTCATAAGTGCCTATGCAGTGAGTGTGCTGACAGAGCACGACGTCAGCGCCGTTCTTTGCCATTGCCTGACAAAGCTTGCGGAGTCTGGGAGAAGGATAACGGCAATGCTCCTTTCCGCCGTGATACATAACGAGAACGCGATCGTGAGTCTTCTTTGCCTCTCTGATGTCGAGCATCGTGTCGTACTCATCGTAGGGGCGAGAGCCCATTCTGTCCTCAAGAGCATACGAATATTCGTGCTCACAGACGGCGATGATACAAATCCTCTCGCCATCCTTTTCAACAGTATAATTCTTTTTGGAGTCCTCAAGATCTTCGCCAAAGCCGGTGTAGTCCATGCCTGCCGCCTTGATGGCGTTTATCGTGTCTGTTGCACCCTCTTTACCGAAGTCAAAAATGTGGTTATTTGAAAGACCGCAAACCGTAACGCCAAGCTCCTTAAGCATCTGCGCCGTGGGTGTGGGGGACTTTATGTTGGGACCGAATTTTGCAATTCTGTTCTCGCTTTCGCTGATAGCGCATTCAATGTTTGCAAATACAATGTCCTTGTTTTCAAAAAGGGAAACTGTATCACCGAAAAGCACGGGAATGTTCTTTTCTCTGTAAAGCGGCTCTGTTTTAGCCGTTGCGCATATATCTCCGAGGAGTAAGGCTTTCATATTTAGATACCTCCGTAATTTTAATTGGATATAAGTTGATTATATCACTAAATTTCTCGGTTTACAATGATAAATCAATAAAAGTTTTTTAGTTCGAATCTGTTTTTTCATCGATCTTATCCCAGGTTCCGCGGAAGGGAAGAGCAACAACAACTCCAAGGACCATAAGTCCCATCCAAATGAGAATCAGATTACCCCATCCGATAGTCGTTGCAGCGCCCGCAAAGGCGTAGTTTGCTATCGCCGCGCCCATATAGCTCAAGAAATCAAGGAATCCTGTCGCTCCCGAGACGATTCCCGTGCTTTTAAGGCTCGGGCAGTAAACGCTCCAAAGCATTGAGGAGGCGCCGTTTGCGCTCATAATGGCGAGAACGATGAATATGATATTGTATATAGGTGATGAAACGAAATAGGTCAGCGCAAAGAATATGACCGAGCTTGAAAACATCAGCAACAGTGAAATATTTACGTTGCGTCCGAGCCTTTCGTAAATGAATACAGCAATGAGCGCCGTAAAGGATATAACAAGTGTTGCAGCGGTGAATATTCCTGCTGATTTTTGGGGATTAAAATGCAGATGCTTTGATATGTAGGTCGGGAGCCAGAATACAACGGACGTTCTGACGATACCCGTCAGCACAGCGATAAAGGAGAACTTCACAAAGTGGTGCTTGAGAAGGAGCTTAACGCTGCCGCCCTTTTGCTTGGTAGCCTTTATGTGACCGTATCTGACGATACCGCGCTTTTCAAAGAGAAAGAAAACAACAAAGCAGATCGCGGACATTCCGAAGAGCGCAAAGCTGCTTATAGCGAAAACGCTCTGCCAGATGAGGAATGAGGCGAGAAGTCCCGCGACAGGAGAGCCGAAAAGCGAAGCGAACGTGTAACCGACACTGCAACGTACCGCGTGTACGTGCTCGGTGTTCTCGGATACGACCTTTGTCATAGGTCCGTATATCATGGAAAGGAAATATCCCGTAACTCCGTAGGCGATCATTGCGGCTATGGGAGTAGCGACGATCAGCGAAAAGACGATGTTCGTCACACCTGCGCCCAGAAGTCCCATGGAGATCATCCATCTTGCCTTTATTTTGTCTCCTATCGCGCCGTTAATGAGCTGTCCTACGGCGTAGAAGATAAAGTACAGCGAGGATATTCTTCCAATATATTCCTCGGAAAATCCCGCGTTTATCATCTGAGGAGTAACTGCACTGAGTATATTTCGGGCAATGTATACCGCAAGGTATGCAACAGAGCAAAGAGCTCCGAGCATAAAAGCGTTTTTTGCGTTTCTGCTTAATTTCATTTTATTTTCTCCTGCGAAAGCGCGATTTGTACTGTGATCGCGCCATAAATAATCAACCAAATGATTATAACACTTAAATTAGAAATAATCAAGTATTTTCGCGTTTTTTAAACAAAAAAATGCCACGAAATGTGGCATTTTTTATTTTATTCATCCTTTGGCTGTTTGTTTTTCTTTGCCTTTGAGAAATGCTCCTTTGTAACCGCTACAACGACTCCCGAAAGACCTATAAGAGCTACAAGGTTGGGTACTGCCATAAGCGCGTTAAAGCAGTCCGCAATGAGCCATACGGTGTTTATCTCTGCGACAGCACCGATCAGAACGAATGCAACGTAGATGACTCTGTATGTCCAAACTGCGGCGTTCTGATGATTTTTGAAGAGATAGCCCGCGCATACCTCACCGTAATATGCCCAGCCGAGAATGGTCGAGAGAGCGAAGAATACCGTCGCAATAGCAATACCGTATCCGCCTATATTGGGAAGAGCCTCGTTGAATGCGGCACTTGAGAGAGCCGCGCCTGCAACCGCGGGAGCGGTGTTTGTGTTGAAGGCATTAAGATATACGTCCGATGTAATAACAACGACAGCCGAGAGCGTGCAGATAATTATTGTGGTGATGAACACCTCAAACACACCCCAAAGTCCCTGCTTAACGGGATCCTTGGTGCTCGATGCGGAGTGTGCAATGGGCGCGCTTCCAAGTCCCGCTTCGTTTGAGAATACGCCGCGTCCAACGCCGTATCTCATAGCCGTAAATATACCGTATCCGGCAACTCCTCCGAATGCGGCCTTTAAGTTGAATGCCTCCCTGAAGATAAGTCCAAACGCGGCGGGGATGCGCTCTGCGTTGAATATAAGCGCGAGTATAGCCGCAAGCACGAAGAATACTGCCATGACGGGAACGAGCTTCTCGTTAACCGTTGCAATTCTCTTAACTCCGCCGATGATTACGACACCGACTATGACCATAAGAACGAGTCCGGTTATCCAGGGAGCTATGCCCATATTGGAACTAAGAACACCGGAGATCGAGTTTGACTGAGTGGCATTACCGGTTCCGATGCAGGCGATCATGGCGAAGACCGCAAATATTCCCGCAAGCCAGGAAAGACCGAGACCGTTTTTGATATAATACATCGGGCCGCCCTTATATGCGCCGTTTTTGTCTGTCTCACGGTATTTCAGCGCAAGCACTATTTCGGAATATTTTGTAACCATTCCCAAAAGAGCACTTATCCACATCCAGAATACCGCTCCGGGACCTCCCATGACAAGAGCGGTTGCAACTCCGGCGATGCTTCCCGTGCCGATAGTGCCTGCCAGAGCGGTAGCCACGGCCTGGAAGGGAGTAACTGAGCCCTTAGTCTTTTCATGAGTCTTTTTATCGAAGAGAGAACCTATTGTGTGCTTCATTACGTATCCGAAGCGTCTGAACTGAAGGAATCCCGTGCGCAGAGACAGGAAAAGTCCCGCGGCGATCAGGAGTACCATCATCATAATGCTCAGAATGTTGCTTGACACGAAATCAAGCGCGGAATTGATCCATTCTAATATCACGGTTTGAATCTCCAATCTGTCGTATAAGCATGTTCGAATCGTCGCGTTTTTCGTGCGACAAATAAAACATAAAATCAAATAAAATTATATAGCAGAGCCGCTCTGTTGTCAACATAAAGGTGACAAAAAAGCGGCTCTCTGATCCAAGTTTTATCGATTTGTCAAATTATGACGGTTTTTTAACCCAATGTGTGAATAAGGCAAATTTCAGCTTTGCTGATTTGTTCTTTTCTCGTCTGATGGGGAGTGTCCGAAAAAGGCGCTGTAATTTCGGTAAAAGGTCGTGTAATCACCAAATCCGCAGGTGTCGCAGACTGTAACCGGACGCTCGCCGTTCGCGATCATCTTTTGCGCGCAAAGCAGGCGCTTGTCCATAATGTATTTTTTGGGAGTCTGGTGAAGCTCGCTCTTGAAAAGGCGGAAAAGATAGCTCTCACTTACGAAAAGATGCTTGGCAATTTCCTCAACGCTCTGCACTGTAAAAAGATTTTGGTTGATATAACGCAATGCATCGGTAATGAGCGGTGACGAGGTAAAGTTTTCCTCGCTGTTTTTCTGGGGAAAAATGCTGAGATTCAAGAAAAGCTCGGAGAGCATGTGCGGTATAAATTTCAAAAAGGTCTCGTAAGGACAGCTCTTTGCGTAGAAATCAAATCTTTGAAAGGTGTCCTCGGCGGCCTTGTTGCCCGAAAGATTTATGATCTCTATGTTATCGGGGATAAGATCTACCGATTGAACGTTGTGCTTTTCGGGGTCAAAAAGTATGTTGTAGCGCTCGTAATTCAAAGAGGAGTCTATTTGGATGTAATGATAGTGAAGAGGACGGATGATGATCAAGTCGCCCTTTTTGAGCTTGTATTTTCTATCCTCAATAACGTGTGTGACGTCACCGTCCACAATATACAGGAGCTCATAGACGTTGTGCGTGTGAAGACAGTGATCCTCGCGCTTGGGAGATTCGGATGTAACGTGCTTGTAAAAGAGCTTGTCTGTTTCCCAAATACAGTCGTTTATCTTCATTTTTTCACCCCTTTTTCGAACTTTGGGTACATTATAACACATTAGTACATAAAATGCAATAGAAAAGGGTAAAAAATGCCATTTACTTTGTGAAAAATATTTTATATAATGTGGGTGTGGTAAACACATATTTTCTTATATGAAAGGAAGTAAAATATGAAAAAGCTTAATCTTGCAATTATCGGTCAGGGAAGAAGCGGTAAGAATATCCACGGAAGATTTTACCGCACTGAGGATAACAAGTACTTTAACGTAAAATACGTTGTTGAAGCGGATGATTTCCGCAGAGAAAGAGCAAAGAGTGACTATCCCGGATGCACTACCTTTGCAAATTACAGCGAGCTCTACGGTCTTGATGATATCGACCTCGTTGTAAACGACACCTATTCCGACACTCACTATTCTATCACCAAGGATCTTCTTGAGCACGGCTTTAACGTTCTCGTAGAGAAGCCCTTTGCAAGAACAAGATACGAGTGCGATACACTCATCAACATCGCTAAGGAGAAGGGCGTTCTTCTCGCTGTATTCCAGCAGACATTCTTCGCTCCCTTCTATGAGTTCGCATATGACCTTGCTAAATCCGGCAAGCTTGGCGAAATTCAGCAGATCACAATCAGATATAACGGCTTCTCCCGCCGTTGGGACTGGCAGACTCTCCAGAAGAGATGCGCAGGCGGTCTCTACAATACCGGACCTCACCCCGTAGGAATGGCTCTCGGACTTATCGACTTTGATAAGGACGCGAAGATCATGTTCTCCAAGCTCGGACTCGCTCTTACAAGCGGCGATAGCGATGACTATGCTAAGTTCATTCTCGCAGCGCCCAACGGTCCCGTAGTTGACGTTGAGGTTTCCAATAACGATGCATACACTCCCTACAACCTCAAGATCCAGGGTACAAAGGGTTGCTTTAAGTCCACCCCCTCCGACTATGAGATGACATATCTTGTAGACGGCGAGAACGTAGAGCGTCCCGTAGTTGAGACCTTCCTTGCAAACGATGCAGGCGAGCCTATCTACTGTGGCGAGACTCTTGTTAAGCACGTTGAGAGCGGTCACTTTGACGGAACCGCGTTCGACGTTGGAACCGCTAAGCTCTATAAGCAGATCTATGAGTACCTCACCGAGGGCAAGCCTATGACTGTTACCGCAAATATGGCTGCTGAGATCATTTCTGTGATCGAGACAGTACACGCTCAGAATCCCCTTCCTTTGAAGTATTGAGGTAATTAAAATGAAAAAGAAGATAGTTATTCTCGGATGCGAGAATTCTCATGCTAACGCATTCTTGGGCTTTATCAGAGATAAGGCAGAGTTTTCTGACGTTGAGGTCATTGGCGTATATAGCCACGAGCGCGAGGCGGCAGTAAAGCTTAACGAGCAGTTCGGTGTTCCGGTAATGGAGGACTATGCAGAGGCTGTCGGTAAGGTTGACGGCGTTATCGTTACAGCACGTCACGGTGACAGACACCTTATGTATGCAAAGCCTTATATCGACAGTGGCGTTCCTATGTTCATTGACAAGCCCGTTACTGTTAAGGAAGAGGATACCGTAGAGCTCGTTGATCTTCTCAAGAAGAACAACGTTCAGGTAACAGGTGGCTCTTGCCTTAAGTACGATCCTTACGTGCTTGCTCTGAAGAGAGACAAGGAGTGCTCCGCTCTCGGAAAGACCCTCGGAGGTCTGGTCCGCGCTCCCTATAACAAGGAGAACGAGTACGGCGGATTCTTCTTCTACTCACAGCACATGATCGAGATGGTATGCGAGATCTTCGGAAGATTCCCGAAGTCTGTTATCGCAAAGGAAAGCACAGAAAAGCACATTCACGTTCTTTTCCGCTATGACGATTTCGATTGCGTAGGTGTGTTCACCGAGGGCGTTCATCTCTACGGCGCATCTCTCGTTGCGGAGAAGGGTACAAGATCGCTTGATATCGCCTTCTGCAACGACTGGTTCTACCGTGAGTTCAAGGCTTACTATGCAGTTCTTTCCGGTGCAAAGATGAAGGAGACCTACGATGAATTTGTAGCTCCCGTGTTTATCCTCAACGCAATAGACCGTTCGCTCAAGAGCGGATGCGAGGAGAAGGTAAACGGACTGAACGCTTGAGTGGAGACTGATATGGCTAAAATTATTCTTTCAGGATTTTTTGACGAGCATTCCGATTCCTTTGACGGTCAGCTTAAGGCAATGAGCGAATTCGGCGTTAAGAACGTTGAAATACGCCACGTTGATAAGAAGAACGTCTCTGTTCTTACAAAAGAGGAGGTAGCAGAGGTAAAAGCAAAGCTTGATAATTACGGCTTTGGCGTCTCGGCTATCGGATCTCCTCTCGGTAAGATCAAGCTTGACGGAGATATGGATGCTCACATGGAGACCGCGCGCCGCGTATTTGAAACTGCAAACACACTTGGCGCAGAGTATATCCGTATGTTCAGCTTCTATGCTCCCGAGGGTAAGGATATTACCGCTATGCGCTCAGAGGTTGTAGAGGCACTCGGCAGAATGCTCTCTATCGCAAAGGAGCACGGCGTAACTCTTTGCCACGAAAACGAGGCGGAGATCTATGGAGCAACGCCTGAGCGTTGTCTTGACCTTCTCAATCATTTCGGCGGCGAGCTCGGATGCGTGTTCGATATGGGCAACTTCGTGCTTGAGCAGGAGGAGCCTATGGCGGCATACAAGATGCTCCGTGATCACATAAGATATTTCCACATCAAGGACGCTCTTTACGAGGGTGCGATAGTTCCTCCCGGATGCGGCAACGCAAGGATCGGTGAGATACTCGCTGAGCATAAGGCATTTACAGATAAGGATTTCTTTATCTCGCTTGAGCCTCATCTTCAGCTTTTCTCGGGACTTAACGCACTTGTCGGACGTTCCTTTGAAAACCCCTATAAGTACGAAAGCGCAGAGCTTGCGTTTGCGGACGCACATAAAAAACTTTTGGAGTTGATTTGAAATGAAAACTTTAAAGAAAGATCTTTTAACAGTAAATATTTACGATTCGAGAGACGAGATGGGTAAAGCGGCAGGCGCAGATATCAAGGCTTGCATCCTCTCTCTCCTTGAGAAAAAAGAAACCATCAATATGATCTTCGCGGCAGCACCCTCACAGAACGAGGTGCTTGCATCTCTCGCAGAGGATAAGGAGATCCCGTGGAACAGAGTAAACGCATTCCATATGGACGAGTATATCGGACTTTCCGCAGACGCTCCCCAGGGATTCGGTAACTTTTTGAAGGCGGCTATCTTTGGTCGCGCGCCCTTCAAGAGCGTAAACTACATCAACATCTCCGCAACCGATGCAAACGCAGAGTGCGAGAGATATTCCAAGCTTCTTGCAGAGAACCCCACCGACATCGTTGTTATGGGTATCGGCGAGAACGGACATATTGCATTTAATGACCCACCCGTTGCGGATTTCAACGATCCCAAGAAGGTAAAGCCCGTTGCGCTTGACGAAATTTGCCGTCAGCAGCAGGTAAACGACGGATGCTTCGCTACTATCAATGACGTACCGAAGACAGCTATCACTCTTACTTGCCCCACGCTCTTCTCGGGCGACTACCTTTTCTGCATCGTTCCCGCACCCACAAAGGCTAACGCTGTAAAGGCAACCGTTTGCGGTGAGATCGGAGAGGCTTGCCCTGCAACCATCCTCCGCCGCCATAAGAGCGCTATCCTTTACCTTGATCCCGATTCAAGCGCACTTCTTTGATGCCATGAAGAGAATCAAGAGCGATAAGATCATACTTTCCGATCGTATATTCGACGGATATATTTACTACGAGGGCGACAAGATAGTTGCCGTTACCTCGGACGAGCTTGCGTATGACGAGGAGACCGATCTTACAGGTCTCTACGTCAGCGCAGGATTTATCGACATTCACACACACGGAGGCGGAGGATACGCCTTTGAAAAGAGCGTAGACGACATCGTAAACGGATGTAATTTCCATTTAACTCACGGTACAACCACCATAGCGCCCACGATCTCTGCCGCTCCTATGGAGAGCAT
>JAZUBI010000033.1:0-1689 GCA_045638385.1 Eubacteriales bacterium | reverse complement strand
GACTTGGGCGGATAGCTTGCGCAGCAAGCCCGCAACGAATCCTGCAACGCAGGTTCGTGTATTTTCCCTGGAAAAGTTCCCCACGCGCATCCCCTCGCACCCCGACAAATCAAAATTTGAAAATAAAACGCAAAAGCCCACTACGACACGATAGATTATAGCAAAATACACAAAAAATACATTCAGGAGGACAAAATCATGTCAGAATTTAAAGGTAAGGTTGCGATTTCTACGGGTGCGGCATCGGGAATGGGACTTTTATTTGCACAAAATATGGCATCTCTCGGCGCGAACGTCGTAATGTGTGACGTCAACGAGGAGATACTCAACGAAAAGGTCAACGAGATAAATGAAAAGGGCGAGGGTCGCGCTATCGGTGTTATTTGCGACGTGCGTGACTACGAGCAGGTATGCGCTGCGCGTGACAAGGCTGTTGAAGCCTTTGGCAGCATAGATATTCTTGTAAATTTCGCAGGCGGTACTGCGGTCAGAATGTGCAAGGTCGACGGCACAAAGCATCCCGAATTTCCCGACGTGCCGATCGATGTGTACGATTGGGGTATTGACGTAAACCTCAAGGGTCCTTTCTATTTTGCTCACGCAGTAATGAAGCAGATGAGAGAGCAGAATTCCGGTCTTATTGTAAATATCGGCTCGATCACGGGTGTTGAGGGAGACTATTACGGAATGGACTATCCCACGTCGAAGGCAGGACTTATGTACGGTCTTACAAAGTCGCTGGCACAGTATGGCTCGAAATACGGTATAAGAGCTGTCTGTGTTTCTCCCGGTCCTGTGCTTACCAGACCGAATATGTCAAGAATGAAAACTCTTGTCGGACGTGCAGGCGAGCCGCAGGAGATAATTGATCTTATTCTCTTTATCGCGAGCGATAAGGGTCAGTTTATAAACGGCGACAATATTATGATCGATGGCGGAAGAAGCGCGATGAAGAGGGAGCGCGGTTGGGAATGAGTAAATTTTTGAATTACGACAAGCCCCTGCTTTGCGCGATGATACAGTGCGAAACGCTTGATGAATGTATCGAGAAAATAAAGCTCTCGATCGACGAGGGCGCAGATGCGCTCGGGATACAGCTATGCAAGCTGAGAAGGGAATACAGAACCCCCGATCACCTCAAAAGGCTCTTTGATGCGTGCGGAGACAAGCCCTCTTACGTTACGAGCTATCGATATGGCTTCAGCGCGGATTTTACCGATGAGGAATGCGTAGAGCTTTTGCTCGTGGCACTTGATTGCGGCGCAACTCTCTGTGACGTTATGGGAGACCTTTTCGGTCGCTCCCCCGAGCTTGAGCTTACAGAGGACGAGGAGGCAATAGCTAAGCAGAAGGCTCTTATTGAGGAGATACACCGCCGCGGCGGCGAGGTCTTGATGTCAAGCCATACATTTAAGTCGACCACGCTTGAACAGAATTTGAAAATAGCGCGCGGTCAGGCAGAAAGAGGCGCGGACATTATTAAGATAGTCAATGATGCCAAAACCGCCGACGAAATTCCGAAATATATCGAGTGCATACAAAAAATCGTAGCAGAGACCGATAAAAAGCTTCTTTTCCTTGTCAGCGGCAAGGGTGAGATAATCAGATACATAGGTCCCAACTTCGGTGTTTGCATGTATCTTTGTGTGGCTTAAAGTCGGAGGCCAAGCGGTCTTAGGAAGACAAGCA
>JAZUBI010000032.1:0-2270 GCA_045638385.1 Eubacteriales bacterium | reverse complement strand
TCCCGATCCGCGACGTGGTGAAGCGGTATTACGAAAAGCAGCTTGAAATGGCACGGCTTGAATCGGCAAGAGCGAGGATCGAGAAAAAGGTCGAGAATTATGTCCGTAAGCATCAAAAATCGGCGGTTTGAGGCAGAACTTATTTTGACGCGGGTTAAAGCGAAGCTGGCTTTTGCACGCTTTGCGGTCACATCAGCCCGCAACAGCGCGCTGAAAAGTGGCTTGTTTCAAGGTTTTTTGAGCCTTGATGAAACATTACGGGATGCTGGCTTTTTTCGAAAATGGCTGGCTTTTTGGCCCCTGCTGTTTTCACCAGGTATTAAGGATATTTAAGGAGGATTTTTATGTATCATTCAAAACCGAAATCGGCTGACAAGCCGGAGAAAATCAAGAAAACATTCGCATTCAGACCCGAGGTTGCGGAGCTGATCGAAACGCACAAGTACGTTCACAGAGGACGTGAGGTGGACTTCGTCAGCCAGGCGATCCGTGAATATGCCGCAAGTATAGACGGCGAGAAGAATCAGGACGTGCTGACCGACCGCATGATGACATCCTACCGTGCGTGCACGCGAAACGATATGAACCGACTCAGCGCGATGGTGTTCAAGATCGCCGTGGAGCTTGCCAAAGCAAATTATATTCTCGGCGCCAACATCATTGACATGACGGACGAGGAGATGGAGGAGCTGAATGCGCGTGCGCGGTATGCCGTCAGATGCAACTACGGTTTCTTTTCTATCGAGCAAGCGGTGAAGGAAGAGATGGCGCTGAGAGGATATGAAGATGACGAAAATTAAATTCTTTCTTCTCAAAGTCTCTGGACTTCTGAAAAAGTTATGGTATAGTGTTGTGCTGATGAGAAAGGAGTTGATATGATGCCGAAGAAACGGCCTGCGGGCGACGGGTTAGTACGAAAAAGAAATGACGGACGATGGGAGGGGCGCATTATCGTCGGTCATAAAAATAACGGCACACCGATATACCGTTCGGTATTTGCCGAGAAGCAAGGAGATCTTATGCCCAAGCTTACCGAGCTTAAAGCGCAGTATGCAGGGATTGAACTAACAGAGGATAGCGCGCTCACCCTTGGCGAGTGGCTTGATAAATGGATGGAAGAATACAAGAAACCCGTCCTGCGTCAAAGCACTTATTCGCGCTACATGGGCGATATACAAAATCACATCAAGCCTCATCTTGGCGCAAAAAAGCTCTTGCAGATCAAGACCTACGATGTCCAAAAGCTCTACAACAAGCTCTGTGAATCGGGAAATCTGCGTGAGAAAGAGAAAGGGCTATCAAGCGCTACCGTGAGAGGCATTCACAACATCCTTCACGATGCTCTTGACTGTGCGATGAAGGAAGGGGTGATAGCAAGCAATCCCTCCGAGGGCACATCCCCTCCAAAAATTCAGCGCAAGGGAAAGCGAGTGCTGACCAAAGACCAGCTCAAAGCCTTTATAAAACAGATCGAGGGGGACGAGCATTGGCACGACTTCTTCTACACCGAGATCATCACCGGTATGCGGGAGGGCGAGATCTGCGGTCTGCGGTGGGAGGACTTCGACGAAGCAAAAGGCACGCTCCGCGTGGCTCGCTCGATAGATTTCGTCCATAAGGAGCTTATCATAGGCGAAACCAAGACCGAGGATGGCAAACGAACCATCTATCTGCCCGACAGCTTATGGCATCTCCTTATGGAACGGAAAAAGAAATCCATCAGCGATTGGATCTTCCCGAATCTTCTAAAACCGGAGTTACCGTTGAATCCGAGCGCAGCTTACCGCCAGTTCAAAAAGCTACTTGAAAGCGGAGATCTTCCCAACATTCGCTTCCACGACCTGCGCCACACCTTCACGTCTCATGCCGCCAATTCAGGTATCGCTCCCAAGACTTTGTCCGAAATCGTAGGGCATAGCAAAGCGAGCTTCACGCTTGATACCTACGCCCACGTGACAGGTGACATGCAGAAAAACGCGGCGAATATCGTTACGAATTATCTTACAGACATTCTCGGAAAGGAGTTAAAGCCATGGCAAAACGCAAGCGAAAAAGCGGAGAAGGTTCCGTAAGACAACGCAAGGACGGCCGATGGGAAGGGCGTGTTGTGGTCGGCTACGATGAAAACGGCCTTCCCAGAACCAAAAACGTAACCGCCAAAACCAAGACAGCGTGCATCGAGAAATTCGAAAAGCTCAAAGCCGAGCTTGGTGCAGTCGTGAAAAAACGCTCACCAACCATGAAGTTCGGCGAGTGGATGGACTTCTGGT
>JAZUBI010000031.1:0-9369 GCA_045638385.1 Eubacteriales bacterium | reverse complement strand
CCGCTTGGCCTCCGACTTCCCCTCTGCAAGCTCACGCAGAACGAGCTTCAACAGTTCTATGCACGGTTGAAAAAGGGTGGACGGAAAAAGCACGTGGAGAAGTTCGGCGTTGGCTTATCTGACAGAATGGTACGCTCCTGCCACACCACCTGCCGAACGGCACTCGAAAAGGCAGTGGTGGAAGGACTTATCACAAACAACCCTGCAATCGGATGCAGACTGCCCCCTAAGAAAGCAAAGGAGATGCAAGTGCTAACGCAAACTGAAATAGTACGCTTCCTTACACGAGCGAAAGAGGAAGGCTACTATGAAATGTTCCTTCTCGAGCTGACTACGGGAATGCGCCGTGGCGAGATACTCGGACTCAAATGGCGTGACCTAAATCTGCAGACAGGTGAGCTTCGCATCACACGGCAGGTCGTAAAGACAGGCGCATCAAAGGAAATATCCGTACCCAAGACAAAATCCTCGGTACGCACTATCCTCCTTCCGCCCGACATGATGGAGCTTCTCGCGGAGCTAAAAAAGCAGACCAAAGGCGAGTGGATGTTCCCATCGCCCGTGAAAGAGGGAGAGCCGAGAAATCCCACGGCGGTGTATCACCGCTTCCAACTGATACTTGAACGCTCCCACTGCAAGAAGATACGCTTCCATGACCTACGGCACACCTTCGCCACGATGGCACTTGAAAACGGAATGGATATCAAGACGCTCTCCGCTATGATAGGACACATAAGCTCGGAAACCACGCTGAACATCTACAGCCACATCACCGACACCATGCAACAGCAGGCAGCGGTGAGGATCGACCGAGAGATCGGCGGTACAAACGCAGAAATGCCCGAACCACCGCCTCCCAAGGTAAGTGCCGAGCCAAGCCGTGATGTCGCCACAGAAACGGTTTTTGAGCCGTACAAGCCCAAGATTAGAAAGAGTGGCACGGGATGCATTACGATGATAAACGACCACCTTTACGAAGGACGGTTCACACCGAGAGTGAACGGAAAACGCATATCCAAAAACGTGTACGCCAAGACACGAGAAGAATGCGAGGAAAAGCTCGCTGAGCTGATAAAGACGATGAAAGCGGAAATCGCAGCCGAGAAGAAAAAGGCTAAACAGGCATAACGAAAGGGGCGACCACGAATGGTCGCCCCTCAAAATTCAAGTCGGAAGAAGCAAAGAATAGCCAAATCGGTTGAAAAGTTCATAGAAATATGATATAATAAACTCACCGATAAATAAGAATTTGACAGGAGAAAATGACTATGGAATGGAATTCATCATTGTATGACAATAAGCACGATTTTGTGGCTGAATACGGCAAAGGCTTGCTGGAGTTTATACCCAAGAATAACGAACAAACCATCTTGGATTTGGGTTGCGGAACAGGAACACTTACAGCACAGTTAGCAGATCTGTGTAGTAAGGTTGTTGGTGTTGATAGCTCACAGAATATGATAGACAAAGCAAAAAAACAGTTTGAAAACATTGAGTTTTCGGTATACGATGCACTTGCGTTGCCTTTTGATGAAGAATTTGATGTTGTTTTTTCAAATGCCGTTTTTCATTGGATAAATGATCACAATGCTTTGCTCAAAAACATACATAAAGCCTTGAAACCACAGGGATTACTTGTATGTGAGTTTGGTGCGAACGGTAACATCGCTACAATCGAAAATGCGTTTATCAAGGTGTGTGAAAAATTGGGATATAGTTATAAACCTAAGTTTAATTTCCCTACGGTAGAGACTTTTGGGGGAATATTGGAGAAAAATGGATTTATAATTGATAAGATCTACGATTTCGATAGACCAACCGTATTCAAAGACGGCGAGCAAGGCTTAGCTAATTTTTTGAAACAGTTCTTCGCTTCCGAATTAACAGTAATGCCTGAACACATACAATCTTTGATTATTGACGAGGTCTCATCTTTAACGAGAGAACCTCTTTGGAATGGAGAAGCATGGGTTGCTGATTATCGAAGATTAAGAGCAATCGCTCACAAATAAACAAATTCCAATTTGTCGGGGAGAATAGTACCAAGAGGGCTGACAGAAAGCAACTGTCAGCCCTCAAAAATTGAGTCGCAGAAATCAAAGAAAAGGGATTTTCAAAAAAAGCACTCCGAAAGTGCCTGTGAAAACACTCAAAACCGGTGTCTTGTGCCGAAACATAGCGTTTGGACAAAAAACTGTGGTCTTTCGACAAGAGATTATGCTGGAGATAATAAACAAAAAATCAGTCCTAATCTTACGAAAAGGACTGATTTTTGGTGCAAAAAGCACAAATTTTGGTCGGAGTGACAGGGTTCGAACCTGCGGCATCGACGTCCCAAACGTCGCGCGCTACCAGCTGCGCCACACCCCGAAAGGTAAAAAATATTGAATTTTTGAGGTTTTTCCGTAAGTGGTCAAACATGTGGTCAAACCGCTTTTATAGAGGATTTTGCGAGAGAGGATAGTGCCGAAAAAGTCAGTGTTTACAAGGCTTTTCGGCGTTTTTTTGCTTCGGGATACCTTGGGGCGGTGTCCTGCTCCCAAAGCTAGCGCGCTACCAATTGCGCCACACCTCGATAGTGATATTTAATTTTAAAACGCGAAGCAAGTTTGCCTGCGGGTGCTACCCGCCGCCACACCTCGATAATGATATTTTATTTTAAAACGCGAAGCGAGTTTGCTTGCGGGTGCTACCCGCCGCCACACCTCGATAGTGATATTTAATTTTAAAACGCGAAGCGAGTTTGCCTGCGGGTGCTGCCCGCCGCCACACCTCGATTATTCAATTTTGCTTTTTTGCGAGGTTTTCCTGCCTGTGGGCACTACCCGCCTCGCTAACTATCATATTATATCAAATCATTTCCGAAATGTCAAGAGCTAAAACACGCCTTTGTAAAAATCTTCAAAAATCAAATCCAAATTTTCACTAACATAATTAAAGCATCCCGCGCCAAAATAATAACAGCCCTATTTTCGGGCGTATTTTTACACTTTCGAGGTTATAAAACTATGATAATAGATAGAATAGCACTTATTCTCACTGTTATCGGCGCTCTCAACTGGGGAAGCATAGGAATCTTCAATTTTGACATTGTCGCATGGATATGCGGCGGTCCTATGTCGGTAGTCAGCAGGATAGTATATACAATAGTTGCTCTGGCAGGAGTATGGTGCATTTCGCTCATCTTCCGCGCAAGAGACAGCTTTGATGCAATCGGAGAGAGCTGAAAAATCAATCACCTGTCAGTCGGACACATGTCCGACTGACTTTTCTTTACACAAGACAAATATTTTCTTTTTTCTCCCGAAATTGCATAAAGACGGATAATGGAGGCAAAAAATATGAATGTAACCACCGGGGAGATGCACCCCGCCGAATGTGGTACTAGAGTAATACAAAGGAGAATTGAAAAATGTTTGAAAAGTTCAAGGAAAAATGCAAATCTCTCTCTCGCAACCGTGCGGCAATAGTCACCTTTGCGATCATTCTTTTGGCACTTACCGTAATACTTTCAGTAAGCATTGCAACAAATCGCGCCAAAAAAAAGTTCGCTGTAAACGAAGTGCCCACAGGTACACAAAGCCCATCCGGGCAGCCCACAGAGACCGAGCCGCCTATTGAAGACGGAACGGTAGAAGCCCCCACACATCAGGACACCGAAAAGCCCGTATCGGGAAACATCGAGGAATTTAAGATCTCCCTCCCCGTAAACGGAGTGATCTCAAAGGGACACGACTCAACCATCCAGGTATGGTCAGAAACCATGGGCGATTACAGAGTCCACCTTGGTATCGACATCGCATCCGATGAAGGCGCGCCGGTTTACGCGGCGGCAGACGGAACCGTATCCAAGATATGGGACGACGCATTGATGGGCAGATGTATCGCGATCTCGCACGGAAACGATGTCTACACCTTCTACAAAAACCTTGACGCCACGTTTGCAAGCGGCATCAAGGAGGGAAGCACTGTAAACGAGGGCGACAAGATAGGCGAGGTTGGCAACACCGCCATTGCAGAGCTTGCAGACGAGCCCCACGTTCATATTGAAATGACAATCAAGGGACTCGCCGTAGACCCCAGAGACTATTTTAATAACGCAGCCAAGGAATCTATCACACAGAACAACTCCGGAAAGTAAGATACGATCCTCCCCCCAAAAGAAGGGGGAGGATCGTTTTTCATACCCTCAAAAAAAAAGCTTAAAAGGATCAACCTGCAACGTTACCGGTAACTGTGATTACCGCCTGACCGGGGGTAATGTTCCAAGCGCCGCTAACGGGATCCTGAGTGTAGGTCGCCGCAGGCACACTGACAACACCCGCCACGGTAGCAAACTCTCCGCTCACAGTGTTATAGGTGTAATCGGTTCCGGCAGCCAAGGGAGTACCGTTATAATTGACGGAAACAAGAGTAAGAACGGGATCAAAGGTGTCGGAGATGCTCACGCCGTCAGTCTCAACCGTCGCAGTGTTGCCGTAGTTGAAGACGGTAAGCGTGTAGGTTATCTGTCCGTTAGGGCCAATTGTCGCGGGCGAGATAGCCTTGGTTATATCAAGTCTGGGAGCATTAGCCACAACAATGGTAGCAGAATCCGATACAGGCTCCGCAAGTCCGCCGCCCGTAAAGGTGGCAGTATTGGTGATAGATCCACCCACAGCCAAAGGAGCAAACTGATTTATCTCCGCCTCATATACAAGAGTACCGACAGAGCCTGCGGGCAGGGAGATGGGTGAAACGGTAAGAGGATCGGTGTTAGTCACGGTCAGCGCGCCCTGAAGCACTCCGTCAATATAATAATTGAGAGAGCCGGCAACGTAGGAGAGCGGAGTAACACTTCCGCCGCCGTAGGGATAAGCGCCAAGATCGTCTGTAAAGGTCAGATTATTAAACGCCGCTCCGCCGGAATTTGTAATATTGACAACAAAGACCGCATTGCCGCCCGCGTTGTAGGACTTGAGAAGCGAATCCTTCACAACCGTAAGCGTCTCAAGTATCTCACCCGTGACGATGTTAGAGCTTATAACGCCGTTACGGTAGGTCAGCGTTGCCTGGTTTGTAAATATCGCCATAAAATTTCTCCTATATAAAGATTGAGAATGACTTCTCAGTAAATTATATGTCGAAAAATATCATTTTGTGAAGAAAGCACAAGGCATTCTTGATGATTGCCTTGTGCTTATTACTGTTATGCAATTTTTAATGTTTGACCTTTTTAGTCCTTTTCGGTCTAACGCTTTTGATGTTTTATTCAACAACCTCAACCTTTTCAATAACAACAGGCACTCTCGGTACGTCGTCATACCATCCGCGGCTGCAGGTCTGAACGTTTGCTATCTTGTCAACGACCTCAACGCCCTCAACAACCTTTCCGAATCCGGCATACTGACCGTCAAGATGGGGAGCATCGCGGTGCATGATAAAGAACTGCGAGGATGCGGAATTAGGAGCCATGGTTCTCGCCATAGAAAGAACTCCGCGAGTGTGCTTCAAGTCGTTGGACATAAAGCCGTTCGCCATAAACTCTCCCTTAATGCTTGCAGCATCTTTCTGCTCAAAAGCCTCGTCAAATCCGCCGCCCTGGATCATAAATCCGTTGATAACGCGGTGGAAGATGAGACCTGAGAAGAATCCGCTCTCAACCAAAGAGATAAAGTTTTCAACCGTGGCAGGAGCCTTATCGGGATAAAGCTCAGCGGTAATTTCACCTAAATCTTTAATAGTAAATTTAATTTTTGGATTGCTCATTTTTCTGTCTCCGTTTCGTTTGTATTTTCATCATTTTGATATGCGAATGTGAATAGCTCGTCGATGCGCTCGCTCTGTCCCGTCAGATGGAGATATCCGAAAAGCACCTCCATACCGGTAGCGGCGCGATATTCCGACATAGTCGCGCTCTTGGGTACGTTCCCGCCCGACATATTTCGTCCGCGTTTGTAAACCTTAGCCTCCTCTTCGGAAAGCATAGGGATTATCCGGTGCATCGCGGCGGCTTGCTCACTCGCCTTAACGTAGGCAAGCGATGCTCGGTTAAGACCTCCGGATCCCGATATACCCAAGCGCACAAGCTTCTCTCTCACCCTGATCTCAAGAACGCTGTCTCCAAGATAGGCAAGAGCCTCGGTAGATATTTCCTTTATGTTTATTTGCTTATCACTCATTTATCGATCTCGCGCAGATAATTTATGCAGCGCGCAACCTCCTCAAGTCCGGTAGGTGAAAGCGTCTCGCTTTCAACCACCATTTTAAATCCAAGCCTCTCCGAAGCGGCAATAACCTCCTTGATGGGAGCCTCGCCCTCACCGAGAGCCATGCCGCGTCCATCCATAAAGCCATCCTTCAGATGAACTACGCTGATGCGATCCTTGAGTCGCTCAAGAAGCTTGACAGGATCAACGCCCGCCTTAAACGCCCAATAGGTGTCTATCTCAAATTCAATATCGGTATTTTTCTCGATCTCGGAATGAGCGGTGGAGCCCCAGGGCTTAAGCTCAAACTCGTGCGAGTGATTGTGATAGCCAAGCTTTATTCCCTCAGCGGCAAGGATGGGCTTTGCAAAATTCATAACGTTGCAAAAATCCGCTATATTCTCAAGCGTTGAGAGATTTGCTCCCGGAACGATGTAGCGCGGATTTCCAAGCTCCTTGTGATACTTGACCGTTTCAAGAATACGTGTGGGACGAAGGTCTCCGAGCGGAGAATGTGTGCCGGATATCTCCAGCCCATAGTTTGAAAGCATCGCCTTCACGTCAGCCGCGCCGTGATCAAAAAAGCCGGCAAACTCTACGAATTTGTATCCAAGAGACGCAACCGACTCCAAAGCCTTTTCAAGACCGGTTTCGGTAATATCTCGTACACTGTATAGCTGTAAGCCGTATTCGTTTTTCATTTTCGAATGCCCCCTTCGCGGTTTTCTCTGTAAATTGTACCACATTTCAGCCATTTTAGCAACACCAAATCAAAAAAATCAGTCAAAAAGATGAAAAAAAGCCGAAAATCAATAAATATTTCAAATTGTACTTGATTTTTCCGTCAAATAATTATATAATAATGTGTAATAGTTTTTTGAATATTTTTTCGTATAAAGGACATAGAAAAATGAAGAGAACACTTATCAGAGAAATTTACGCCGATAAAGAAGCATTCGGCGGTAAGGAGATCACTCTCGGCGGATGGGTAAGAAACCTCCGCGACAGCAAGGCATTTGGATTTATCGATCTTAACGACGGCTCGTATTTCAAGAGCGTACAGGTCGTTTTTGAAAGAGACATAGTAAATAATTACGACGAGATAGCAGGGCAAAACGTAGGCGCGGCTCTTGTAGTCACGGGCATACTCACACTCACACCCGAGGCAAAGCAGCCCTTTGAGCTTAAGGCAACCAAGGTAGAGATCGAGGGAACAAGCACCCCCGATTATCCCCTCCAGCCCAAGCGCCACTCGGTAGAGTTTTTGCGTGAGCAGGCATATCTCCGTCCCCGTACAAACCTCTTCTCCGCAGTATTCAGAGTAAGAAGTGAGGTGGCATATGCTATCCATTCCTTCTTCAATCAGAGGGGCTTTGTATATGTCCATACTCCTATCATCACCGGCTCCGATGCAGAGGGCGCGGGAGAGATGTTCAGAGTAACTACTCTCGATCCCGACAACATGCCTAAGACCGAGGACGGACAGATCGATTGGTCGCAGGACTTCTTCGGAAAGAGCGCAAACCTCACGGTTTCGGGTCAGCTTGAGGGCGAAACATACGCTATGGCGTTTGGTAATATCTATACCTTCGGACCCACATTCAGAGCAGAGAACTCCAACACCGCGCGTCACGCGGCTGAGTTCTGGATGATCGAGCCCGAGATCGCATTTGCAGATCTTAACGACGACATGGAGCTCGCGTGGGATATGATCAAGTATATCATCAACCATGTAATGGATAACTGTAAGGCAGAGCTCGAATTTTTCAATAGCTTTGTTGACAAGGGACTCTTGGCGCGTCTCACAGCTCTCCGCGATGCAGACTATGCAAAGGTAACCTACACAGAGGCTATCGGGATACTCGAAAAGTCGGGCGCAGAGTTCAAGTTCCCCGTATATTGGGGCGTCGACCTCCAGACCGAGCACGAGAGATACCTCACCGAGCAGGTATATAAGAAGCCCATCTTCCTTATCGACTATCCCAAGGAGATCAAGGCGTTCTATATGAGACAGAACGACGATGGCAAGACCGTAGCGGCAATGGACCTCCTTGTTCCCGGTGTCGGAGAGATCATCGGCGGCTCGCAGAGAGAGGAGAGACTCGACCTTCTTCTTAAGAGAATGGAGGAGTGCGGTCTTAAGGAAGAGGACTACTGGTGGTATGTAAACCTCCGCAAGTTCGGCGGAACAAAGCACGCGGGCTTCGGTCTCGGCTTTGAGCGTATCATAATGTACCTCACCGGTGTCTCCAACATCCGTGACGTAATACCTTACCCCAGAACGGTAGGAAATGCGGAATATTGATCAAAACAAAATAAAAGGGGAGAAGTAAAATTCTCCCCTTACTTTAAAGGAACTGTAAATGATAGAAATAACACCTAACGAGAAAAAAGACATACTGCTTTCAATAAAGACAACCGTAATAGATCCCGAGGAATCCGGACCTGATGCCGAGGAGATCCTTGCAATGATGAAGCGCATCGTCGATGGCGAGGATATCGCCGACGGTGAAATTTCAGAGCTTTTGGGCGAGGATAACGTAAGCGAGATCGAGCTTTGCACAGAGGCAGAGCTCAAATTGAACGGCAAGGGCGGCGTTGAAATATCCTATATGGAAAACGAGGACGACGAGACCCTCAAAACCCGTTCCAGGATCATTTTCAATACACGCGATCCGGGACTTGTTGCAATGACAAAGGAAGGCGCAATGAAAGCGATACTTTCATTTGAAGAGGGAAGAACACATATCTGTACATATGAAACACCGTTTATGCCGATAAAGGTCTACGTAGAGTCAAGCAGAGTCGATAACAGACTCTTAACTGACGGATACCTACTGCTCAACTATATTGTCAACCTTAACGATACACCCCCGCAGCACTTCATCGTAGAAGTCAAGATAAAAGAAGCCCCGGAAGACACGATCAAAAACATCTTGACATAAATCAAATCCATCTGCCAACTTCAAATTTTGATTTGTCGAACTGTTTAATTTGTATTTCATGGCTATAAATTTCCCTCACGTCACGCTTTGCGTTAGCCTTCCCTTGTGAGGGAAGGGGGACCACGCAGTGGTGGATGAGTAGAACACTTCACCGTGTCTACCGTTAAACACGCGCGAGCAACAATGCCTTACACCGTAAGACTTTCTTTCTGAGCAAAGACGGTAAAAATCGTTAG
>JAZUBI010000030.1:0-1777 GCA_045638385.1 Eubacteriales bacterium | reverse complement strand
TTAGTTGCTTAAACAATTTTGTGCATTAAATCGTACACTTTTTGCGTTATGAGTATTGTTTTATCCATCTTTTAGTTTGTTGCGTCTATTCCATTTCACCTTCATCTGTGGTATACTTTTAACAGTAAAAAACCAAAAACGTGATGAAAAATTGAAGAAAGGTGTAAATGCTATGAAAACGATTGGTGTACTTACAAGTGGTGGAGATGCTCCCGGAATGAATGCTGCCGTTCGCTCTATTGTTCGCAGCGCAGAAGCTATGGGAATTAAAGTAAAGGGCGTTATGAGAGGATATAACGGACTGATCGAGAATCATTTCGTTGACCTTGACATCCGCTCGGTATCCGATATTATCCAGCGCGGAGGAACTGCGCTCTATACGGCACGTTGCCCCAAATTCAAAACTGAGGAAGGCATCAACGAGGCAATCAAGAACTGCAAGGAAAGCGGCATCGAAGGTCTCATCGTAATCGGCGGTGACGGCTCCTTCCGTGGCGCAAGAGATCTTTCTCTTCACGGTATTCCCTGCGTTGGCATTCCCGCAACAATTGATAACGATATTTCTTCAACCGACTACACGATCGGATTTGATACCGCAATGAACACCGTTGTGGAGCTTGTTGATAAGATCCGCGATACTGCCTGCTCACACGACCGTTGCAGTGTCGTTGAGGTAATGGGACACGGTGCGGGAGATCTTGCGCTCCAGTGCGGACTCGCTGTTGGAGCTACATCTGTAATCGTTCCTGAAAAGGAATATGATCCCGAAGCTGTTATCACAAGGATCCGTGAAACTCAGAAAAGAGGAAGAAACCACTTCATCATCGTTGTTTCCGAAGGTCTTTGCGACGTCAGAGAGCTTGCAAAGCAAATTGAGGAAGCTACGGGAATTGAGAGCCGCGCGACCATTCTCGGTCACATCCAACGAGGAGGAAGCCCTACCCTTCGCGACAGAGTTGTTGCATCCAAAATGGGTTATGCTGCCGTCGAACTTTTGAAGGACGGCATCGGAAACCGCGTAATTGCCTTGAAGAATTGCAACATCGTAAACTACGATATTTTTGAAGCGCTGAATATGCCCAAGACCTTTGACAAGGACACTTATTTCCTTGCTGATCTGATCTCGAGCTGACATATACGATTGATTGGAGGATAAAAATGAAATACGAAATTGAGCTTACTACCATGCACGATGTGCAGGAATTTAATCAGATTGTAACGCAGGTTGACGGTGACGTGAGACTGAAAGGAAAAGACGAGCACGGGGCTGCTTGGGAGCTTTCCGCAAAGTCAATGCTTTGTGTGCTGCTCTTGGGCGGTCACATTCAACACAGACTCCACGCATCTCAGGACATTGACTGGAATGCAATCTATTGCGAGTGCGACAAGGATATATATCCCTTGATCAAAAAGTTTGTTAAGGAATAAAAAAAATAAGGGCTAAGTCAAATGCTAAAAAGCATAAGACTTAGCCCTGTTTATTTCTTTTTACTTGTTAGGCTTATTTGACAATTTTACCTTTGTATGCTATGATACCGCCGATATCATACGCATCCGTGTATCCGTTTCCCCTCAAGTATGCAACCGCTCTTGCACTTCTTTTTCCGCTACGGCAATACACGTAAAGCGGAGTGGATTTATCGGGGATCAGTGTTGCAGCTCTGTCTATCTCACCAATAGGGAAATTGAGGCTTTCTTCAATATGGCCCTCGGAAAATTCCTCCTTGGTTCTGACATCAAGCAACACGGCTTTTTCTGCTTTGCGATATTGCTCCAC
>JAZUBI010000029.1:0-1566 GCA_045638385.1 Eubacteriales bacterium | reverse complement strand
GATTTACAGCCGTAAAAACAATTAGATTTTTAAATAAGCGGCGGGAGGCGTGGGGTTCCCCGAAGTGAGCCTGCGAGCTTTGGGGGTTCCGAGCTTGCCCCCGCCCTACGGTGTGTGCAACTCCCCGACAAATCAAAATTTGAATCACAAAACATCTAATATTAACAAACAATTCCATTCTCATGTGAATATTTTTATATAAAGTGTATCCTTGCAATTCGCAAAACCCTATTGAAATATTGAAAAAAATATGATATAATATTTTTAATATTTTAGTTAACTAAATCGCACGCATGTGCAGATAAAGAGGTATTTACTATGGAAAAGATGAAGGTCGGCGTTGTTGGCGCAACCGGTATGGTAGGACAGAGATTCCTTACTCTGCTTGCAGACCACCCCTATTTTGAGGTTATCAAGCTTGCCGCATCCAAGAACAGCGCAGGCAAAACATACGTTGAGGCGCTTGGCGGTCGTTGGAAGCTCGCAACTCCCATGCCCGAGAAATACGCGGATATGGTAGTTATCGATGCGGAAAACATTGACGAGATGAAGGAATGCGCATTCGTATTCTGCGCAGTCAACATGAAGAAGGACGAGATCAAGGCACTTGAGGAAAAGTATGCTAAGGCAGAGATCCCGGTCGTATCAAACAACTCCGCTCACCGCTGGACACCCGACGTTCCTATGGTAGTACCGGAGATCAACCCCGAGCATCTCGAGGTCATCAAGTCACAGAGAGAGAGACTCGGCACAAAGCGCGGATTCATCGCAGTTAAGCCTAACTGCTCTATCCAGGCATACGTTCCCGAGCTCACCCCCCTCCGCAAGTACGGCATCAAGGAGGTAGTTGCTACCACCTATCAGGCAATCTCCGGCGCAGGTAAGACATTCAACGAGTGGCCCGAAATGATCGACAACATCATTCCCTACATCGGCGGCGAGGAAGAAAAGAGCGAGCAGGAGCCCCTCCGCGTTTGGGGTAAGGTCGAGAACGGACAGATCGTTAAGGCTGAGGGCACCACT
This sequence comes from Eubacteriales bacterium, assembly GCA_045638385.1. Lineage (GTDB taxonomy): Bacteria > Bacillota > Clostridia > Oscillospirales > CAG-272 > SVTX01. Next base: position 543 of record JAZUBI010000029.1, on the reverse strand, counting down.
ATCACAACTCAGTGCATCCGTGTACCCGTAACAGACGGTCACACCGCGGCTGTATTTGTAAAATTTGAGAACAAGCCCACCAAGGAGCAGATCCTTGAGGATTGGAAGAACTTTAAGGGACTTCCCCAGGAGCTCGGACTCCCGAACGCTCCCGAGCAGTTCATCACATACTTTGAGGAGGATAACCGTCCTCAGGCAAAGCTCGACCGTGACATTTACGGCGGCATGGGCGTAACCGCAGGAAGACTCCGCGAGGATACACTCTTCGACTACAAGTTTGTAGGACTTTCCCACAACACCGTCCGCGGCGCAGCAGGCGGCGCAGTCCTCATCGCAGAGCTCCTCTACAGACTCGGATATTTTGATTAATAATTATTTAAACGGGCAGAAATGCCCGTTTTTGTTTGTAAATTGCAATATATAGGGGACTTCACGGCTTAGGCGCGAAGCGAGGTTAAGTTTCGGTCAAGCCTTTTCAAAGGCTTGCGCCGATCCAACGCGCGGAGCGTTGGTCGCCGTCCGCAGACGGCGAAATTCCTTATC
>JAZUBI010000028.1:0-2637 GCA_045638385.1 Eubacteriales bacterium | reverse complement strand
GCCGCACAACGTGCTGTCTCCGAGTACCGTCAGGTGCTTTTGGCAAACGGCTTCCGTCAGGCGGGAGAATATCCGAGTGTCGAGCATCTGTACAAGCGTGTTGACGGTGTCGTTTACCACGCAGATACCGAACACTGCTTTGAAGGTGATCCCGATTGCCCGTCTATCGGGTTTGATAAGTCAGAACCCCGTGGCGGCTTTGATTACGTAAAACCCGAACCCAAGAAGAAAACGAGCTTCAAAGACTTGTTTGGACTGTGAGGTGACGGCGAATGAGAAAATGGATCGCGCTTCTTTTGTCGGCGCTCATGCTGTTTTCATTGACAGCGTGTGATGGAGGCAGCGGAGGCGGTGGAACAAGCACAGAACCGCCGGACGGCTATGATGCGGAATTTACCATCTACGTCAACGGCTCGGAGGAATGGACACCGTTTCCCGGTAAATCCGATGTTACCTTTGCCGTGTCCGATGACAAGGTGATATCCTGTGATGAAAGCGGATCAAAGATCAGCTTCACGGGAAAACAAGTCGGAGAATCCATCATTTCCGCAACACTTGATGGCACAGAAAGTAAGGCACTTGTTAAGGTTCGTGAAATGGAGGGCGAGCTTAATATCAACTACGCATATAATCCGCCGATGGATAACTATTACCTCCGTTATGAGGATAAAAGCAGCGGTGACGTAGAGGTGTGTGGAAGAATAGGAGAGGTCTACGCCGAAAGCTATTCCTGCAGCGCTTTTTCCTACAACCATTACTACAGCGACGAGACCAAAATGATGTATGAATACGATCCCTCGGCGCAAAGCTGGAAGACCTATATGGACGGTCCCCACGATGCAATGCGGGTGTACGACGAATTTTTAGAGGAGAAGGCTGAAAATGCCGCAGGACACGACAGCGGTTTGATTATCGATTCCTTTGAAAGTGTATTTATGCGATATTTCCGTCAGTACGGCTTTGACGAATCAAGACTTGCAGAGTATTACGTAGGAACTGAAACCGTGCTGGGGGTTGAGTGCTGGGTATTTGATGCCAAGGGACTCAACGCTATGACGACGAAATATTGGGTAGACAAATCCAACGGCTGTACGCTGAAAATGGTGAACGGCGACGAGGAAATGGTGCTTACCCACTACGATTTGAACTATACAGAATGGTCTTCTGACCTGATGCCATAAGGCAACTGATAAGATTTTTGGAGGAAAACAATATGAAAAAAATATTTGCACTTTTAATCGCTTTGATGATGGTATTTGCTCTCGCCGCTTGCGGAAATAATGAAACACCGTCCGGCAGCGAAGGCGACAAGCCCGGCACCTCGCAGGGTGGCGAAAGCAATAACGGCGGCGAAAGTACCAACAACGGTGACAACAACACCGAAACCTACGATCTGACAACCGTTGCCGGATACCTTGCACAGTATGGATATTCCGAGAGCGACTTCTCCTCAACAAAGAACTTTACCCGAATGAAGAGTACGTCTACCAAAAGCAGTGGCGAGATTGTCAACGTCGGTGTTTACATTTCCGAGGGCTTGACCGATGACGAAAAGACCGCTTGGATCGATAACTTTATAACACTCGCTGAAAGCAAGTCGGATGACGGAAAGGTTTACAAGTACGATTATTTCAAGGGCATTCAGACAGATGAGATCGAGCCTGCCGTCGACTTTGCAACGTTCGGCGGAGTGATGGCTTATAGAGCAGACGGAAAAACCGTCGTTGTTGAGCTGAGTATTACGAACGGTGTCGATAGTGATGATCCCGACGATGCAATGTCCTTTGCTAACATTGGATTTGAATTTGAGTAAGATCATAAGGAGGATACCAAAATGAAAAAACTGTTAGCACTACTTCTTGTATGTATGATGATTTTCGCCCTTGCCGCTTGCGGCGATAGCGAAACCCCTTCTGGCAGCGAAGGCGACAAGCCCGGCACCTCGCAGAGTGACAACCAAGGCGGCAGCGAGAATCAGGGCGGCACTGAGGAAGGTTTTAAGATGCCGACTTTGAACAGCTATGACACATTCCCGTCCTCTGATTATTGGACGGCACTCGGACTTCCTGCTGATTTTACTATTGAGATTACCGAAATGGAGTTCAGCAGTAAGAACTCAATCTTTCCTCTTGAAGCAAAAGACGGCAATATGTTTGATTGCGTTGTAGCGGATAATCAGGTAGCGTACACGACTTTAACTGACGCTCTTTGGAACGCAGGAATCAAGGGTACTTCCGTTGACGGTGACGAAGCCGCCGAGAGAAGTGAAGTCGATGAACACGATGTCGACGTCAGCGTATATAAGGCTTACTGGAAACTTAACGGTGAGGCAATGAGCATAGAAGTTCGCGCAAGAGATGGCTCTAACCGTATCAGCATAACCGTTAAGTATTCACCGGAATATTAAACCGCAAGGATCGGAGGACGACACTATGAAAAAGCTGTTAGCATTGTTGCTTGTGCTGTTGCTGACGTTCTCTCTCGCAGCTTGCGGTAACGATGAGAACACCGATCCTTCCGGCTCGGATAACCCCGGCGTTTCCCAAAGTGGAGAGAATGACGATGACCAGGGTTCCGAAAGCACCGTGGGTAGCAATGAGGAAAAGAACGGCGGCGAGGAAACTAACGGCAACGAAA
>JAZUBI010000027.1:0-3209 GCA_045638385.1 Eubacteriales bacterium | reverse complement strand
CACCAAGAGCGGAGGCGGTCATTTTATTGGAGAGCCCCCACGCTTCCTTTGCAAGCGGAGTGGAGCCTGTTACGATGGATACAAACATTCCCGCGCTCACTCCTGCACCGCAAGCTCCCCAAAAACCGCAAGCACCGCCGGGAACCTTTTTGCCACGAGCTTGCATTTCTGATAGGGCTTTGGGCAGATCGATCTTGCCACCCGCATTTTTATAGGCAGTTAAAAGCGCCGAGCCGACCATAACGTGATGCTCGGGACCATGCATATGGCAAAACGGCAGAGCCATCATCTTTTGAATGATCTCAATTGGATTTTTCGACTTTTCCGAAAGGCACAGGCCGACGATGCTGTCCATTCCTCCGGTGTGGCACTCGTTGCACACGTAATGACCGTTTTTGCATATCGTGTTGCTGTTTTCTTTTTTGTGGCAGATGGCACATTCCATCTGCTGTTCGGTTTCCAAATATTTAAGCGGTGCACCGCAAATCAAACATTCATCTTTCATACTTGTATGTTCATCCTTTTTCTTAGCATCCGCAATCGGTGGACGTCAGTTCCTTTAATAAGTCCTTTGCAAACTTTGCTCCCTCGCCCGAAATGGAGTAGTGCATCCATTTGCCTTCCTTGCGCCCAACCACAACGCCTGAGTCGCAAAGGATCTTCATATGGTGGGACAGCGTGGGCTGGGTTACGTTCAGTTCCTCAAGCATCTTGCAGGCGCACTTTTCTCCGCTTCGGAGTATCTTCAAAATACGGATGCGGTTTTCATCGCAAAAGGCTTTGAAAATGAGTGCCGTTTTCATTTCGTCCATCAAAGTACCTCCCATAGACGTTTATCTATATATAATATAGCAGATATATAGATATATGTCAATATGTGCAAGTATCGTCATACCCTACTGCACAAGAAAAAGCCGAGCTTATACTCGACTTTTTTCTCGATATTGGTATCAGAAGTGTTTTCCTTCACCGGGGTGGTCTTCGCCTTCGCCGATATAGTCTTCTACCAGTCGATCATCGATCTCGGTTGGGGTGTCATTCTCGAAGGGATTTTGCTGACCGCCGATCTGCGGCTTGTATTCCGCAAGGCTTTGGTCGCCTTCGTCGATGCATTCGACGGTTTCTTCTTCGGGTTCTGTGATAACCCTTTCTTTGGTGATTTCAATAACATTTTCCGTAATCGTTTCCTGAACGGTTTGCTCTTCCTCGGGTGCTGCTTCCGTTACGATTCTGGTCTCTTTCACTTCGCTCACAAACGCCGTTTCTGCGGGCTTTTCGCTTTCTTCGGGTGCTTGCTCCACCTGTGTGACGATCGCCGTTTGTGGCGTTTTTACGGCGTTTACGCGCGGTTGTTCCGCGCCCTTTTGCGATGCTGTAATGAGTGTCATAATAAGTGCGAGGATGATGGTAATCAATTTTTTCATATGTATTTTCCTTTCCGAGCTCGCCTTTCGCGGCTCAACACAAGAATACTCTGAAAATACGCAAAGTCCAGAGAGAATCGACAACATTGCAAAAACAACGAAAAGTTGAGTTGTATTTCTTTTGTGTCGCTGTTATTATTAGAAAATAGATGATATAATACAAACAACAAAAGAGAGCTCACTTTTAACAATATATTTGGAGGACAGAATATGACAAAAACAATTGGAAATATCATCCGTGAATTGCGTTGTTCTCGAAATCTTACCCAAGAACAACTTGCGGAAAACCTTAATATAACAGCGCAGGCTATATCTAAATGGGAGAACAATATTGGAATGCCTGACATTTCACAAGTTGTTCCAATAGCTCATTTTTTCGGAGTCAGCACCGATGTTTTGTTCGGCGTAGCCACGGATAAAATCACAGACGAGGTACAATCGTTAATTGACACTGCGACAAGTAAAGAAACGCTCGGGGAGGAATACGCCTTACTGAAGGAAGCACTTAAAGCCTATCCCGGCGACATCCGATTGCTATTAGAACTTCTTTCATGCGGAGAATGCTTGATTGCGGATGGCGATACAGTTAAGGAGCCTGAACGCACAGAGGTTTTTGCCGAGTGCGAACGTGCCGGCAAACTGATCCTTTCTTATAGTAAGGATTTAAACATTCTTCAAGCTGCTACAGAATGGCTGATAAAACTATATTGTGAAATAGGAGACGTAGATAAAGCCACTGCATTATCCGAATCGCTCTCGTCTTCTGTTAGCTTTAATAAGGAATCGGCACTTGCGCGGATTTATGAGTGTGAAAGTCAGTATGCAAAAGCAGCCGAATGCTACGAGCTGAACATTGGACAATTTCAAAGACAATTAGTGCACTCGCTTATACTGGGTGGAAACATGTATGCTAAAGAGAAAAAGAAGAAAAAAGCAGTTGAACTATATTCATTGGCTATCACTCTATGCAACGATTTTCTCAACAATAATCCTGTATCAAGCAATCAATCGTTACATGGTTATCTTATAAAAAGTTCCGAAAGATGCCAAAAAGCAATCGTGCACTTGAGTAAACAATAAAAAGGTTATACAAGAGGGATCGCATCAAACAGTGTGCGATCCCTCTTTTCGTCATTATTCCGCTATCATCACCTCGATGATGATCCTGGCACCGAGCACGAAACCTCTCACGAACGCCTCCCGCTCCGCGATGCCGTACATCTCGTTGGTGCATTCGGTGAATTTATCGAGGATTTCCTTTTCCTCGTCGTTCAGGCGCTTCTGCAGATCCTCCTCGTGCCGTACAATGTACCCGAGCAGTTCCGAATACTTACTGTCCTTTTTGAAGTCCCTCTCGCAGGGGGAGAAGTTGCCGTACCACAGTTCTTCAAGAATTCCCATGCTTCCCACGTCGCTTTCCGATGCTTTCGTCGATGATCACCGCCGCCAGCACCTTGCCGAACAGCTCGATCTTGCTCTCACCCTCGCCGCACTCATAATCGCTGAATCGTTCCAGCGCCATTTCGATGTGCTCCGGCTTGGCGTTGGGATAAAGCCTCCTCAGCTCCTTCGGCACCATAATGAGAGAGCGGTCCCGCCTCGGGAAATCCCGATTCAGAACCGCTCCGTTTTCGTTATTTACTTGTTTCTTCCGTACCATATGTACTACCTCCTTTTCGTGGTAGCACACACAATATCACAGAAAGTCGCGGAAGTCCAGAGAGAATAGATGTTATTTCGCTATTCTTTTGAATGCTTCATAATTCGCGACTTCGCGCTCGGTAT
>JAZUBI010000026.1:0-26064 GCA_045638385.1 Eubacteriales bacterium | reverse complement strand
TTTCCCTGGAAAAGTTCCCCACGCGCATGCCCTCGCATCCCCGACAAATCAAAATTTATTCCTATATCGCTACAACAGTTTTTAAATATTCTAATGGTGGAAAAACAAATGATTTTTATTCCGCCTTATCTTATGTATTTCGCTATGGCAAAATATCCAAAAATGCAGACTTTGTTTTGTGCGAAATGCAGAAAATCGGTAATTGATCCGCAAAATGCTCCGCGCGAGAGATTTCTTTATTGACTTTAAATCAATTATAAAGTATAATTATACTAATAATGGGGCAGTGTACTACCCAAAAGTGCTGCGCTTATTCATTTTTTGCAATCAAACTAAGTAGATTTAGACATTTACATAGCGGAAAATTGAGTGTATAATGTGTATAGCATAGTTTTATATCAATAAAGGAGCTACGACATGAAAAAGACGATAATATCGCTTATCTTGATCCTTTCTATGATCCTTACCTCCGCGATCTATCTTGTCAGCTGCGATAAAGGCGGCGACCAGGGTAGCGGAGAACAATCAACGGCATCTTCGACCACCGCGACCGAGCCGTCCGGAGAATCTGAAACAGAGAGCACCGGATCTGAGAGCGTTGGCGGCGATTCAAACGAATCCGAAAGCGGCGAGGAAGAGACCACCTGTGAGCACCCCTATGCGGCAACGCCCGAGGGACACTGGAAGCCTGCTTGCTCGGTCTGCGGTAAGAAAGACGGTAAGCTTCAGTCTCACGAGTTCGAGGAAAAGGTAGAGGACGAGGGTGACCTCCTTCTTTACTCCTTCGTTTGTACCGTGTGCAGATACAGAGCTTATAAGCAAGAGGTTCCTTACGCAATCAACCTCTTTTTCTCTGCAGGAGAGCTTTCCCGTACAGACTATACGGGCGGATCTGCTATTTCCCAGAGCTTCGGATTTGACTCCGGCGTAGGCTTTGGTAAGTACAGCAGCGAGACGAGCGGAAGTACAACGGTTACTGTTATTTCCGGCGGAGACGCTAACGTTCCTACGGGTAGATACCTCGTTATGAAGGTGCGTCTTGCAAAGTCTCAGACCTCATTCTCCGCATCTATAAGATCAAATAACGCTACCGAGTCGGTAGCGATGAACTTCTCATCGATCCCCTCCGGTTGGGTAACTATCATAGTTGACGTTACTACCGCGGTAAGAACTACGTCCACTACCGACAGCGTAACGGGTGAGGAGATCGTTACACTCGCAGGCTATCAGCCCGATGCGAGCGGAACAGATTACTATCTTGCAGACCTTTCGGTTACCGCTTCTGTCGGCGTAAACGAGAGCTTTGATATTGCTTACGCGCTCATGTGCGATAAGATAGAGGACGTTAAGCTCTTTACCGAGAACGAAAAGATGGTTATCACCTATGAGGACGCGCTCAACGGAAGCGGCTCTGCCGATAAGAAGGAGTGCGTTGACGAGAACGGTAATCCCATAGAGCATAAGTACGTTATAAACGACGACGGAACTCACTCTCTCCTTGAGACCTGCTATCAGTGCGGTCTTGCAAAGGTAGATCACGAGCCTCACTCTTATACTCAGATAACACTTGAAAACGGCGATTACACATATGCTTGTACCGACTGTAAGCACGCTAAGTTCGATGCTAACGTAAACAAGTATCTCGACGCATATTCCATCAATACAACCGCACCCAACTATTACAGAAATACCAAGAACGGTGTTCTTGAGGATATACTCGGCGGATTTGAATACGCATCCTTCTCGGGACAGGGCAACACCGCGCAGATCATCTTTGCAAGATATACAAAGGATGCAAACGCGGCTGAGAAGGCTGTCAAAATCAACGTTGGTACCGCTAAGTACTTTGTTGTCAGACTGAGAACGACCAAGTCCGACATGAACATGTCATTCACATTTGCTACAACGAGCGCAGAGCTTATCCACGGAATTCATAACGGCGTTGATAAGGGATATTTCCCCAAGACCGGAAGCTTTAATCTTCCTATCAAGATCGGCGGTGACAACGAGTGGACGACTTACGTTGTTGATCTCTCAACTCTCCTTCCCGATGCTTGGATAGCTGACGAGGACGGTAATTATACCATCTGTACCTTCTACTGCAATATCGGTGGCACAGATTACACCGAGGCGGTCAACATGGAGTTTGAGTACATGGCATTTGTTGACGGATGGGATGAGGTAAAGGCTATGTCTACCGATGAGACGGTAGTAAACGTATCCTCCAGCGGTGCGGGAAGCCTTGTATACCTTGAGACTCTCAGCTGCGTTGGCGAGCACTCCGCGGTAATCAAGGAGAAAAACGGCAAGTACGTAGCAGAGTGCGGCTCCTGCGGCGCTGTGATCAAGACCTACGGCGTTTCGGGCATGAACGCATTTATGCCTGCTGAGGTTCTTCTCAACAGAACGTCCAACAGCACAAAGACCGGAACTATGGATCTTAAATTCATGAAGGATGCTGACGGCGAAAGCTTCATAAGACTTAGCAACTTCGCTCCCAATGCAACCGGATGGGGCGCATGGACTCCCATAATGAGCTCCTTGGGCAACGGCGGAAGATATATGGTAATGAGAGTCAGAGTCGGTGAGAACGGACTCGGACAGAAGTCACTCTCGCTCTACATCAACTCTACAGCTTCTAACTCCGCAGGTAACAACTGGACAACAGGTCCCGTACAGTTCGCAGTAAGCGAGGACGGTCAGTGGCATACAGTGGTTATCGATCTCGCATCTCGCCTGCCCGAAAAGGCTTATATGGCAAATGCGGACGGCTCATACACTGTAAACTACCTCCAGATCCGTCCCTTCTCAAATAACCAGAAGGGCGCAGAGGCGGACGACTATATGGACGTTTCCTACATCGCTTTCTTTGACAGCGTTGACGATATAAAGAATGCGGTATCCTCTCCCACATACGAGTGGTCGAGCGGCTCTACAACAAGCTCCGAGCGTAACACTGCGGACGACTCTTGCGTAACTCATACTATTTCCTACGCAAAGGACGGCAACACTTACTCCTACAAGTGCTCCGCTTGCCAGCAGATCGTCAAGACGATCACTGTTCCCGAGAGCATCAACTGGTATTCTCCTCTTGACGGCATGAACAGAATGCACGGCGACAGCCTCGCTCTCTACATGTACGACGCAGAGAATGACGTTATCTTCAACAGATACAGCGCAACCAACAGCGTAAACGGATGCCACCTCAATATTACGGGTGGAGCAGGCGCAGGAACTTGGACTCAAGATAAGTTCGAGACAGGCTCCTACATAGTTATTAAGTACCGTATGAAGGCAACAGCGCTTTCACTCAATATTTCTACTGCGGATCACGGTAAGAATACATCGGGTGACCGTCCCAATTATTCGGGCTACGGAGACAGAAAGTCAACGTCGCTTACCGATTGGGAGGTTGCAATTATCGCAATTCCCGACGAGTTCAGATACACCAAGAATTCCGAGCAGCAGATAGCGATAATGCTCACCGTAAATAAGGGTGAATATATTGCTGATTTCGCATACTTTGCTATTGTGGATTCTCCCGAAGAGGCGGCTCTCCTTCTTGAAGACGGCGAAGAGCTTGTTGACTATGGCACAACCTGGGCAGGAGTTGTAGGATCGGAGGACGTAACCCCCGATCCCGACCCCACTCCTACTCCTACTCCCACACCCGATCCCACACCCGATCCCGATCCCTCTGACAGAGAGCTTACAACTACTGTTCTCGATCCCAACACTCTCGCGGCTGTTGCTGACGAGGCAGGAACGGCTCAGAAGAACGTTATGGAGGAGGACGGAGTTCAGTTCGTTCGTTATTCCAATGTAACACTTAACAAGGACGGCTGGATGGCTATACGCTTTATCGGCTATAACCAGTCCTACAAGGGTCGCTACGTTGCGATCAAGATAAGACTCGGTGAGAACGGACTCAACCAGACCTATCTCAAGATGTACACCGGAACTACCGCGGCGCTCAAGGGAGAGGGTCAGGCTGTTTCGATCAAGGTATCCGAGGACGGCGAGTGGTACACAGTCGTAATCGACCTTGCGCAGAGAATCGGCGATCCCGGTACCTACATGGTACAGAATGATGACGGCTCTTACACAGTTAATTATTTCTCGATAAGACTCTTCTCGAACGCGCAGAAGACCGCTGCGGGAAATGCGGATATTTACACCGATATCGCATACGTTGCATTCTTTGAGGATATGACTCAGCTTAAGGAAGTTGTTGACGATGAGTATTACTACTGGTCTTTGAGCTCTACGTCCAATTCTGTTATCAAAACAGCGGACAACACGTGTCTCCTTTGCTCTCCCGTAGAGAGTGTGAACGGCAACACCTACACATATGCTTGCCCCTTGTGCGGCAAGACCTACAACAGCGTAACGATCTCCGATTCCGTAACCAAGTACTACTCCGCAAGCAACATCGCTAACGGAGCTAAGACATACTACGAGAACGGCAAGCCTCACGCGCTTGTTGCAGAGGAATTTGCATACGCGCAGTCTCAGGGACTTCTCCAGATAATCTGGCAGAGAGTAAGAGCCGATATGTTCGGTACACAGAGCAGCGGCGCGTCAGAGCAGTTCTCCGAGAGCGTTGGGAACGCGAAGTATCTCGTGATCAAGGCGAGAGTCGGTGATGAGGCATCGCTCGCGGTAAATATTTCCACCACCGCGCATAACGCGCCCCTTAAGGTCGCTGATAAGAATATGCCCGGATATTACAAGGATGCTACCAACCAGCAGGATACCTGGATGGAAGGTGAAACCGAGGTCAAGGGCGTTCTCCAGGGCGGAAATTACAGATCTGACACAGGATATAAGGGAATAGTTCTTGTATCCAAGGGCAGCGGAAACGGCGAATGGGGAACCTACGTCATCGATCTTGAAGCTCTCGTCGGTCAGTATTACGCTAAGGCAGAGGGTGAGGATTTCTATAACGTAGACTCCTTCTTCCTCTCACTCTCCGGCACTGTTGACATCGCTTATATGGCGTTCGTTGAGGGTGGCTGGACAGATATAGACGGACTCGTAGAAGAGGACACTGTCTATAATGTCACTTCTACCGGCGGCGCATCTACTGTTGTATATACCGCAAACGGTAATGCGGTCAGCGCAAACTGATTTTTAAAAAACGAGGAGTCGGACAGATGTCCGACTCCTTTTTTGCGTATATATAAAATATATTATAATAACTCTTGAAAATTCGTTGACAAAAGGTTGAAAATATGGTAAAATATACTGAATAGTATAATGGTGAAGAATACCATTGTGCGCGAAATTACCTACGGAGGATAGATATGAACAAAAGGCTTATCTCCTTGTTACTCGTTGTGATGCTGGCATTGGGCTCGGCATCGGCTCTTGTTTCCTGCGATAAGGGCGGAGAAACACAAGAAACGGGTAGTACACAAACCACCGGATCGGTTGAAAGCACTGAAAGAGAAAGCGTAGGCAGTGAAAGCGACACCGAGTCCGATACAAACAAAGATGAATCTGATACAGATCCTGAGGGTGAAACAACGTGTGAGCACCCCTATGCCGCATCTCCTGCAGGACACTGGAAGCCTGCTTGCTCTGTCTGCGGTAAGAAAGACGGTAAGGTTCAGAGCCACGAATATGAAGAGAGAGTAGAGGACGAGGGTGACGTTCTTGTTTACGCGCTCAGATGTACCGTTTGTAAGTACAGAGCGTATGAGCAGGAGGTTCCTTACGAGATCAACTCTTTCTACTCGGCGGGTGAGCTTGCATATACCGATACCACAGGAAATCTTGTCGGCAATTTCGCGTTTGACGCGGGCGTAGGTTACGCAAGCTACTCACACGAAAACGGAGGAAGCGTTAACGTTATAGTTCTTTCAAACGGCGAGGTAGAGGACCCCTCCGGTAACTACCTTGTAATGAAGGTGCGCCTTGCAAAGTCGCAGGGCACATTCTCCGCTTCTATCAAGTCGGTCGGAGCGAACGATAGCGTTAAAATGAACTTTACGGGTATCAAGGCCGGCTGGACAACGATCATAGTCGATATCACCAAGGCTGTTAAGAACGGCACGGACAAGGACGGCAACCCCACAAAGCTCGGCTATCAGCCTGATGCGAGCGGAGAGTATTATCTTGGTGATTTCCGCATCTCGGCATCTGCCGGAGCAGGCGAGAGCTTTGACATCGGATACGTAATGTTCTGCGATACTATGGAGGACGCGCTAAACTTTACCGCGGGAGATAAGACCGTCATTACCTATGACGACGTGCTTAACAAGGGCGGCTCGAGCGACCAGAAGCAGTGCGTTGACGAGAACGGCAACCCCATTGAGCATAAGTACATTGTAAACGATGACGGAACTCACACTCTCCTTGAGACCTGCTACCAGTGCGGCCTTTCGGCGGTTGAGGATGAGCCCCACACCTACGCTCAGGTCGTTATCGACGGCGAGTACACCTACGCATGCTCCGCATGCTCTCATCTGCTCTTCGGCGCGATGGTAAATAAGTATTTCAACTCAACAGAGATAAACGAGATCGCTCCTACCTATTTCCGAGTTAATAAGCTCGGAATCACCGAGGATCCAAGCGGATTTGACTATATGTCCTTCTCGGGTCAGGGAAATATCGCGCAGATAATATTTGCAAGAAATTCAAGCGTTGCATCCGAGCTTGAGATGTCGCGCGCATTTACCGTAGGCGATGCAAATTACTTTGTTATAAGACTCAGAACTAATACGCCGAGCGTTTCCTTCGCGGTCCAGTTCGGTACCGAGGGAGAGTCCCCCACTACCTTCAGATTCCCCGTAGCAATGGCAGGGGACGGTTGGGCAACCTACGTGCTCGATCTTGCCGAGGTTCTGCCCGACTCTTATAAGGTTGACGGAACAGGCGAATATCTGATCACAAACTTCTATATGCACATCGGCTCTACCGATTTCACCCCCGAGGTAATCTACGACGTTGATTTCATGGCGTTCGTTGATGATTGGAACGAGATAGGAGCGCTTACGTCAGACGAAAAGGTAGTCGAGGTGGCAGCCCCCAATACAGGCGGATGGATTACTACAAAGGACCGTCAGTGCGTTGGAGATCACACGTACACCGTATCACAGAAGGACGGTAAATATGTAGTTGCGTGCGGCTCGTGCGGATATTTTCTTAAGGAATACACGGTAGAGGGCGCTAAGACCTTCTATCCCGCAGAGGTGCTTGCAAGCATGGGAAGCATCAACGGAAGCATGGACAGAACCATAATGCAGGATGTGAGCGGAACAAGCTTCGTAAGACTTGATAACGCAAAGACTAACGGAAAGGATAACGGTAACTGGCTTGGATGGGCACTCTTCAGCTCCTCTACGGGAATCGATATCGGACGCTACATGGTAATAAAGATCCGCGTCGGTAATAACGGACTCGGACAGGGATTCTTTAAGTTCTATACAGGAACGTCTCAGTCTGTAAAGGGTGAAGGGCAGCACATAAGCTTTAAGGTGACAGAGGACGACCAGTGGCATACCGTGGTTATCGACCTCTATGAGAGGATCGACAACCCCGATGAGTTCATGGTGCCTGATGCAAACGGCGATATTCTTATCAAGGCAATGCAGCTCCGTCCCTTCTCTAACAATCAGCCCGGTGCGCAGGCGGATGACTATACAGACATTGAATATATCGCATTCTGTGACAGCCTTGACAATCTCAAGGATATCATAGCCGAGGATAAGTACGAGTGGAGCGTTGACAGTGCGCAAAGCCCTGTAAAGAACGTGGTCGACCACTCCTGCTACACACATTCCATTGTTGAGAAGGTTGAGGGAGCAACTCATACGGTTAAGTGTGATAGCTGCGGAACAGTGATAAAGAGCTTCACGGTATCCGACGGTATCGCATGGTATATCAAGCCCTCACTTATGACGTCCTTCGCTCACAGTCTCGATAAATTCCTTTATGACAGTGAAGCTGACGTGGTATATCACCGTTATAGCGGAAACGGCGGAAACCATCTCAATATTACGGGTGGAGTAGGTGCCGGATCGGCTGATCCCGACGCGTTTACCGCAGGCAGATATTTCGTGATGAAGTATCGCGCTACTGCAAACGGCGGAAATGCGACGTTAAAGGTAAGCTCTAACGGAGTAGTAGGAAATGAACTTTCGATTCATCTCGGTATTCGCGGACACTCAAACTACCACAATGAGTGGACGGTTGTTGTTATAGACCTCTCCGAGCTTTCCTGCTACGCGGTAGGAGAGTCCGGAAGCTTCTACGCTATGATCACCGTTAGCGAAAATTACGTGTTTGATATTGCATACATAGCGATAGCGAATACGCTTGATGATGTAAACAGCCTCCTTGATGAGGGCGAGAGCTATATCGACCTCGGAACAAGCTGGGCACATAAGGCTCCGAGCGGCGGAAACGAGGGCGGTAATACGCCCACTCCTCCTCCCGCAAGCTCACACGCGATCACCGAGACCGTAACGGACGGTGAAAACGGAGCTAAGGTATATACATATTCCTGCTCTCATTGCGAGATAAATGTAACAAAGATAGTTCCCGCGTGTGTTTCAAAATATTTCTCGGCACAGAATCTTGCCACGGGAGCGAGGGTTTACTATAACACAGGCTCACATCAGATCGAGTCGGAGAGCGGAAACGCCTTTGCAAGATTTACAGGCTCTGACCAGATCGCGCAGATCCTTTGGAACAGAGTTCAGGCGGACTGTGACAAGCAAACAGATACGGGAGATCTCGGAAATGTACCAAGCTTTGATATAGGACAGTCGAAGTATCTTGTCATGAAGGTGCGTACAAATTCTCCCTCGGAGAGAATCATTCTCTCATTCAGTACCACGGGACACAACGCGCCCACAGCAAAGTCTGAGACGGGAGCTGAGGGTAAAGTTGACATCAACGGTAAACCGCTCGAGAAAGACGCATATTACGCAACCGAGGCAGGTCACGTCGGAATCAAAATGCCCTTCGCCGCAACCGAATCAGCGGAATGGGGAGTCTACGTTATCGACCTTTCAACGGTTGCAGATGGCTATTTTGTAAAGGATAGCGAGACAGACACATATATAGTCGATACCTTCTATTTCACGATCTCACATCTTTCAAGCGCTGAGTATATCGATATGGAATACATGGCGTTTGTTGAGGACTGGGCGGACGTAGATGCGATAGTCGATGAGGAAAGCCTTGTAAAGGTAGTTTCCACAAACGGAGAATACTCAAAAATAAAAACTGCGGACGGCTCGTGCATAAAGCATGCAGAGGTGCTTCGTACAGTTGACGGAAAATACGTATCTGAATGCTCTGTGTGCAACGTGAGAATTGCCGATTACGGCATTAAGGCTGATGCGGTTGGCGGTATTGTTACCGCGGAGACGATCATGAACGTCAATCAGGTTGTAGGAAGTGTTGACAGAGAATATCTGGTTGAGGACGGCGTTTCCTTCGTTCGCGTAAGCAATGCTAAGGTAAACTCCGAAAATTGGATGGGACTTACTCTTATCAACGGCAATACGACAAGCTACGCAGGACAGTATCTTGTAATGAAGGTTCGCATAGGAGAAAACGGACTTGGTCAGAGCTACCTCACCTATTACGCATCTACTACCGCGGGCGCGCTCGCTGCAGGAGCACAGGTAGACGCAAAGGTATCGGAGGACGGTCAGTGGCATGTTATCGTTATTGATCTTTCCGAGAGAATAGCGAATCCCGATAGCTATTTCGTCGCTGAGAACGGTACCTATTACACAAGATACCTCCAGCTTCGTCCCTTCTCGGGCGCGCAGACAAAGGCAGAGGCGGACGATTATATGGATATCTCCTATATCGCCTTCTGCGATAGTCTTGACGATCTTAAGGACATCGTCGGCGAGAGCTACGAGCTTTCCTTGAGCGCCTCCAACAGCGTGATCACAAGCACAGGAAACTGATCGCATCAAAAAATCAATAAAATTCAGAGCCACTCCGAGCAAAGCGGAGTGGCTCACTTTTTATTGCAGGTTGCACAATTTTATCGATTTGTCATTGACACACAGTGGTATTTGTGATAAAATTATAATCAGATAAATATAATCACATGGCGCGTTCTGTCGGATGTGCCGACCCGGGAGGATTGTATGAATAAAAGATTGATTTCAATATTGCTTGCCGTGATGCTTACCTTGGCGTCCTTTGCGGCTCTCGTGTCCTGCGATAAGGGCAAGGAAAACACCACGGAGGCTCAGTCAAGCCCTGCCGAAAGCGAGGCTCAGAGCGAGAGTGAATCTCTTTCCGAGACCGTTTCGGATAACGGCGGAGATAGCTCGGAGGGTGAGTCTGATACCGATGAGGGAGAGACAACCTGCTACCACCCCTATGCCGCAACGCTTGAGGGACACTGGAAGCCCGCGTGCTCTGTCTGCGGTAAGAAGGACGGTAAGATGCAGGACCATGAGTTCGAGCAGGTAATAGAGGACGAGGGCGACCTTTGGCTCTATTCCTTTGTTTGTTCGGTGTGCGAATTTGCGGCATCCGAGCAGGAGGTTCCCTATGAGATCAATTCCTTCTACTCTGCAGGTGAGCTTACAACGCTTGAGTCATCAGGCGCGCTTAAGGGCAGTGTAGGCTTTGGCGCAGGCATCGGATTTGCAAAGTTCAGCGCGGAAAAGGGTGGAAGCGTAACCGTTAAGGTGCTTTCGGGTGCAGAGGCAACATTTCCGTCGGGAAGCTACCTTGTTATGAAGGTAAGACTCGGCGCTTCGCAGAGCGGATTCAGCGCAAGCATCAAGTCCTCCGCGGCAAGTGGCGCATATACTATGAATTTCTCGGGACTTAAGAGCGGATGGGCAACGATAATCGTTGATATTACAAAGGCCGTTCAGACCACGACCGACAGCACGGGCGCTATAACGGTCAAGGGATATGCTCCCGACGCATTCGATAACTACTATCTCACCGATTTCAGCTTTTCAGGTAAGGCAAGCGCGGGCGAGAGCTTTGATGTTTCGTACATTATGTTCTGCGATACTCTCAAGGATGCCGAGGCGTTCGTTGAGGGCGATATGAACGTGTATCTCTATAAGGATATAATCAACGAGTCTCCCGACGCAGAAGAAAAGGTCTGCGTGGACGAAAACGGCAATCCTATAATTCACGAGTATATTCCCGGTGAGAACGGACACAGCCTGCTTGAGGGATGCACACAGTGCGGACTTGAGCCGGTCACCGATGAGCCCCATAACTTCGTTCAGATGGAGATCGACGGTCAGCTGACCTACGCATGCTCCGCATGTAAGTGGTCTCGCTTTGGATTGAATATCAATAAGTACTTTACCGCTCAGGACATCACGTCTATGGCGACTACATACTATCAGATACAGAATAACGGCGTGGTTGAAGAGGGACTTATGAGCTTTGCTTCCTTTGCGGGCAAGGGAAACACCGCGCAGGTCATCTTCTCGCGTGACAACAGCGTATCCTCTGATATAGAAAAGGCGGCGGCGTTCAACGTTGGCAAGGCTAACCTCTTTATCATAAAGATCAGAACAAATACGCCTGCCGTATCATTCGCGATAAGCTTCCGCTCTGCTGTAAGCGGCGCAACTCAGACAACGCTTGAGTTCCCCCTCAAAATGACCGATGCCGGCGAGTGGGCAACCTACGTCGTTGACCTTTCAACCGTTATTCCCGGTGCTTTCGTTGCGGATGAGAACGGAAACTTTACCGTTGGAACCTTCTACTACCACATAGGATATAAGGACTTTACCCCCGATGTTAAGTACGATATAGAATATATGGCGTTCGTTGACGCTTGGGATGAGGTCAAGGCTCTCGTTGAGGAAGAAACAGTAGTAAACGTAACCGGAAGCGGCAAGGGACAGCTTATAGTCACAGCCGACAGAAGCTGTGTCGGTGAGCATGCCTACACAACAACAAAGACTAATGACGGATGGAAGCTCATCTGCGCATCCTGCGGAAAGGTTGAAAAGGACTTTGGAGTAGAATCGAGCATTGAAAAATATATGCCCGCCGAGATACTTAAGGACGTCAGAACAGACTCCGACGGTAAGATCGACCTTGAATTTATGGAGGAGGACGGACAGAGCTTTATAAGACTCTCCAACCTTATCCCAAATAAGTCGGGCTGGATGGGACTCACATTCACGTCGGGCGAATCTCGGGTTACCGGTCAGTATATGATCATGAAGGTGCGCCTTGGTGAAAACGGACTCGGAACAAGCTATCTTGCAATGTACACCGGCACGACCGTCGGACTTAAGGCGGAGGGTCAGGCTGTATCCGTTAAGATGGTCGAGGACGGCGAGTGGCATTACATAGTGATCGACCTTGCATCTCGCATAGGCGATCCTTCAACCTATATGGTGCCTAACGAGGACGGCACATATACAGTAAAATATCTCCAGATGCGTCCCTTCTCGGGCACTCAGTGCTTCTACGGAACCGACGAGGAAGGAAACAAAACCTATCCTCAGAGAGTTATGGAGGACGATTATCTTGACATCGCGTATATCGCATACTGCGACAGCCTTGACGATATCAAGGATATAATCGACGTTCCGAGCTATGAGTGGAGCGTAAGCATAGGCGAAAACTCGGTTAAGAGCACAAGCGATCACTCTTGCGTTACACACTCTGTATCGGTAGAGCTTACCGGAAATACACAGAAGATAGTATGTCAGTTCTGCAAAACTGTTATCAGAAACTTCACTGTTCCCGAGGAGATCAACTGGTATTCGGAGTTTTCCGCTGCAAATACCTATAAGGCAACCGTTGCAAAGGAAATGTACGATGATATAAACGGAATCGTATTCAACAGATTTACCGGAACGGGCGGCGGACACCTTAATATAACGGGTGGCTCGGGCTCGGGAGCTGAGACCGCAGGCGAATTTAAGACCGGTAAATACCTTGTTCTTAAATACCGCTCAACAGACGCGCAAATGATACTCAGGATCGGTACGAAGAACGAGGCGGCTTACTACACCGCACTCGGAGATTATCAAAAGGATGCCCCCGGGGATGAGTGGCAGGTTGCGGTATTGAGCCTTAAGACGGTTACAGCCTTTGCAAATGATCCCGACGGAATGACTCCTGTCTACTTTATGATAACGACAGATCTTATGCCCGACGCGGCAGGCTACACGGTGGATATAGCCTATGCGGCGATAGTCGATTCGCTCGACGAGATGAGGCTCTTGCTTGAAAATGGCGAGGATTACTACTATTACGGCGATAAATTCAATTCCGATCCCGTGCTTAACGGTGGAAGCGACGAGGATGACGGCGGAGATACACCCGATCCCACACCTACGCCCGATCCTGCACCCACGGACGGCATCTGCGAGACCGACAATACCGCTTATTCGGTATTTTTGAAGGACTCCGCATACGTTTACGGATGCCAGACCTGCGGTCACGTTGAAAAGCAGTACAGCGTAAGCGCAGAGGTTGAAAAATATCTCCCCGCCGAGACCTTGAAGAACGTAAGAACAGACTCGGACGGTAAGATAGACCTTGATCTTATGACAGAGAACGGTGAATCCTTTATAAGACTCTCAAATCTTATCCCCAATACGTCGGGCTGGATGGGACTCACCTTTGTAAACGGAAACACCACTGTGACCGGACAGTATATGATCATGAAGGTACGCCTTGGTGAGAACGGACTCGGCACAAATCACATGGAGCTTTATACCGGTACTACGTCGGGACTTAAGGGCGGCGGACAGGGAGCAAGCTTCAAGATGGCAGAGGACGGAGAGTGGCATTACGTTGTCATTGACCTTGCGAAGTGCATCTCTGACCCCGACACATACATGATCCCGAACGACGACGGCACATATACGATCAAATATCTCCAGATAAGACCCTTCTCGGGAACTCAGTGCTATTCCTCGACAGATGCAAACGGCGGAAAGGTATACGAGCAGAGAGTTATGGCTGACGATTACCTTGATATTGCATTCATCGCATTCTTCGATAGCCTTGACGAGCTTGGCGAAATGGTTGACAGCGAAACCTATGAGTGGAGCGTCAGCAAAACGTTAAATGCGGTGCGCAATACCGCCGATCACTCTTGCGTAACTCACGATTACGGAGTGGAGAAGAACGGTACAAATTACACGGTAAGCTGCGCGGGCTGTAATACCACGTTCAGAAGCTTTACAGTATCCGAGGACGTAAACTGGATCTCCTCTCTTGATCAGATGACCCAGTACGCGGCAACACCTATAAAAAATCAGTTCGACCCCGAAACATTTGAGCTTTACACTCGCTTTACGGGTAAATCGCAAACCCACCTCAACCCCGTAGGAGGCTCGGGCGCGGGAACATGGACCGCAGATAAATATCAGAGCGGACAGTACCTTGTTATCAAGTATCGCGCAGAGGGCGGAAAATTTACGGTGAATATCGCCACCAAGGATTTCGGAGCGGCTTCCGCAAATGAGCCTAACAGACCGAAATACAGCTCTGTCGGAGCTCTTTCGGGCGGTGATACGATGAGCGATTGGCAGATAGCTGTAATTAAGATCCCGGAGGGCAAGAATTACACCGTAAGCTCCGAGCAGGAGCTCGGATTTATGATCCTGACAGACGGTGCGGCGTACACCTTTGATATCGCTTACATTGCAGTTGTAGACAGCCTTGACGAGCTGTCCGGATTGCTTGAAGAGGGCGAGAGCTACGTTGATTACGGTGACTCGTTCTCGAACGAGGGTACGGTCGTAGCCGCTCCTTCCGTAAAGGAATAATTTAAAAAAACCACGAAAATTCCCACTTTTTGGCGGTGGGATAAGATAAAAGAACCGACGCCGGGGCTGTGTTCCCGAGCGCCGGTTTTTTTCTTCTTTTTTCTTACGTTTTGATTTTGTTTTGAAAACAAAAGAAAGAAAAGAGAAGAATGCTATTGACAATAAAAAAGAGAAGTGATATAATGTAAAGTAGGAAAATGTACAGTGGTAAGCCTCTGGTAAAAAAGCTTGGCGCGCCATTCTGTATATTTGACAGTATGATTTATTTTCAGATCCACGATAATTTTTTCTTTGGAGGAAAACCGTATGAAGATAACAACCGGCATCAGATGTCTTGTGTTGCTACTCTCACTTTGCATGCTTCTTTCTCTCTTCGCCTGCGCGAACAACAACCGGGCGGCGGAAAGCGAGAGCGCAAGCTCCGCTTCGACAGAGTCGGGAAGCGAGAACGGCAGTGAGAGCGAGAGCAATACCGAGAGCGACACGGAAGTCGCGTCAAGGTTTGAGGCGCTTGAAAAAACGCTCTATCTCTCCGCACAGAGACTCACAGTCTTTGCAGAGCCCGATCTTTCGGGTGAAAAGGTTTCCACACTTGTGTTCGGAGACCGAATCAGCATAGTTGCGGTAAACGTCAATGCGGGCTGGTATCAGATAAAGCTTAATGACGGCTCATACGGATATATTGCATCAAGCAGTGTATATTTCAGCGAGACCGATCCCAAGGATGAGGGCGGAGACGAGTCCGGCGAGAGCGGAAGCGGAGAGGAGACCGAGTGCGAGCACCCCTACGCCGCAACCGAGGACGGACACTATAAGCCCGCTTGCTCTGTCTGCGGAAAGAAGGACGGTAAGGTCCAGCAGCACGAGTACGTTGAGAAAGTTGACGACGGCGGCGACCTTTGGCTCTATTCCTTTGTCTGCACGATATGCGGATACGTGGCTTACGAGCAGGAGATCTCCTACGATATTAACGCATTCTACGCTCCCGGTGAGCTTGCGGCTACCGATACGGGCGCAACCTTTGCGGGCGGATTCCTCTTTGAGACGGGTACAGGCTTTGCCGCGTTTACAATGGGTAGCGGCGGAAGCGGAAACATAAAGGTAGTTGATACGCAGGAGGCACAGGGCGAATCGGGCAAATACCTTGTAATGAAGGTAAGACTCCCCGGCTCGCAGAGCGGCTTTACTGTTTCTGTAAAGTCGATAGGCGCGGCAGGAAATTATAACATCACCTTTAGCGACCTTAAGCCCGGATGGGTGACTATTATAGCCGACATCACCACGGCGGTTGATAAGAACACAAGCGGCGGTGCCATAGGCTATCAGCCTAATGCAGACGGCGAATATTACCTCGGCTATCTCTCCATCAACGGAAGAGTGCTTGCGGAGGAGCATTTTGACGTAGCATACGTCATGCTCTGTGAAAACATCGGTCAGGCGATCGATTTCACGGCTAACGAAAAGCAGATATATACCTATTCTGACGTAAAGACCGGAGATCGTGAGGTCGATAAGAAGCCTTGCGTTGACAAGGACGGAAACGAGATAGTCCATAAGATAGTCGGCAACGAGTCGGGACACACCGTTGCAGAGCCCTGCTATCAGTGCGGACTTACCAAGGTAGAGAACGAGCCGCACGTATTCTCGCAGATGAGAGTAAACGGCGAGATCACATACGCATGCTCTGTATGTGAGTATCTCCAGTACGGCTATTACCTCAATAAATACATCTCCACGCAGGAGATAAATAAGAACGCGCTCGTTTACTATAAGGTCGATAAGACACTTGAGACCGAGGGTGAGCATGAATATACGAGATTTACCGGTAGATCAGCTACCGCGCAGATAATCTTCGCGAGAAATAACTGGGCAACCGCGAACGCGCCCGATCAGGTGGCGGCGGCATTCCCCGTAGGAAGAGCAAATCTTCTCGTTGTCAGAATGAGAACGAACGATCCCTCCGTCAAGTTTATGATGATGCTTGGCGGCGCGCCCGCAAAGGAGAAGGAGGTCGTGTTCCCGACAAAGCTTGCAACGGTTGTAAGCGAGGAGGGCGCGGCTGAGGTCGAGTACGGCTGGACTACCTACATCATCGACCTTGAAAGAGCAATACCCAGCGTTTATATTCCCGATGCTAACGGCGAATATAAGATGCACAACTTCTATTTCCAGATCGGCTCGGGAAGCAACGGAGAGGACTTTACCGCAGACGTTTATTACGACCTTGACTTTATCGCGTTTGCCGATTCCTGGGATGAGATCAAGAAGCTCGTTCCCGACCAGACCGTTATCAAGGTAAACTCCACCGGAAACGGAACGGTAGTTAAGACTCAGGAGCAGGAGTGCGTTGGCGCGCATTCTTGGGGCGAGACGGTAGAGGGCAGAGTATATACATATGCCTGCGCTAACTGCGGCACTCCTCTTAAGACCGTTACGGTACCCGAATTTGTAACAAAATATATTTCGGGCTATGAGATCGGACTTAACGCAGTAACCTACGCGGCATCCTCGGGATACGTCGGAGAGAGATCCTTCGAGGTTGACAGCGACACGACTACGTTCGGAAGACTCAATATATACAGCGAGATCTGGTGGGGAAGAGACCAGAAGGACTATCCTCACGGAAACACGGGCGGCGGACTTGACGGAAAGCATTTCAACGTCGGTCAGGCTAAATATTTCGTGGTAAGAATGAGAAACAGCAACAGCGCAAAGAACGTTGAGTTCTATTTCAGCACTACGGGCAAGAACGGAACGCCCAGAACCGAGAGCGAGGTCACGGAAACAAGACCCATCACAGTTCCTACCACAAGCGGATCTATCGTAATTACAAGTGCGCTCCAGGCATGCGTTGCCGGCGAGTGGACGACCTACGTCTTTGACCTTGAGGCGCTTATTCCCGATCACTACGTTAAGGATCCCGAGACCGGAGACTATATCATCGATACCTTCGGTATCGCGCGTTCAAGAGATGATCTTGTAACAGATATTGAGTTTATGGCGTTCGTTGACGGAGATTGGAGCGATATTGCCGCTCTTACCGATGACGATACGGTAGTTAACGTAACACACGCAAAGAATAAGACGTATGAGATAATCGATCCCTCTACGGGACTTCCCACAGGCGGAAACGACCCCGATCCTACCCCTGATCCCGATCCTACCCCCGACCCCGATCCTACTCCCGATCCCGATCCTACTCCCGATCCCACACCCGAATGTACGGACGGTCATACCTTCACGCAGAGCGTGTCGGAGGGAGTATATACCGTTTCCTGCTCGGTGTGCGGCGAGACAGTAAGGACCTTCTCGCTCCCCGATTCTACGGTTAAATTCTTCTCGGGATACGACGTTGCCAAAAAGGCGGTGTCTTACGCGTATTCGGGAACGAGAAGCGTTGAATTGGATGCGGACGGTACCTTGTACGGACGCGTGAACGGATGCGCGGAGATCTGGTGGATGAGAAGCCAGGCAGACTATACCGCAAGCACCGGAAGCGGTCTTGACAATAAGTATTTCGATGTCGGACAGGCAAAATATTTCGTCGTTAAGATGAGATCGTCCGTTAGCAACAAGTATATAGGCTTCTATATGAGCACCACGGGAAGAAATGGCGAAGGATATTCCGTCGGAGCTGACGGAACGGTCACAAGGCCCACAAAGGCGGGATATATAAACCTTAACGTTGCCGTATCTGCTATGACTGTTGGCGAGTGGAGCGTTTACGTTTTCGATCTTGAGGCTCTTATTCCCGAATATTACGTAAAGGATCCCGAAACGGGAACGTATATCATAGATACCTTTGCTATAAACCTTGGTACAGAGTTTAATCTGGACATCGAATACATGGCGTTCGTCGAGGGAGACTTTAGCGGCGTTGACGCGCTTGTAAAGGAAGATGTTGCTGTCTTCCCCACAAATATCAAGGATAAGACATATACTATGATAAACGTGGCAACCGGAGGATGCGCGAAGTGCGAGTATAGTTACGCGCGCGAGCAAAACGCAGACGGCTCTGTTACTTACGATTATAAATGCACGGGCTGCGGAGACTCAAAGGGCTCGCACACCGTATCGGGCGAGGTAAATCAGTACTACGCTCTTGATAAGATGGATAAGTATCAGGCAACCGATAACGGAATTAAGGCGGAGAACGGCGTCGTTTACCGAAGCTATAATTTTGAAAAGGACGGACACGTATTCGTCAGCGGATCAAATAAGTTTACCGCGATCTCCGGTGACACGGGAGCATTCCTTGTGGTCAAATACCGCGCGTCGGGTGATAAGAACGTGGTCTTTGAGATCGGAACCGAGGATCAGAACAATAAAGTTTCGTGGGAGCCTACCCAGTACGGAACGGTTGACGGTGACCCCGCGCACTACGTCTATGCTTCAAGCGTGGCTACCGAGTGGAGAGTTATTGTAATATACCTCTCGGGATTCAACTATACTATGGACAGCAACGAGAACGTTCAGGTCAGAATCTCGACAAGCTCGGCAAGCATCGATATATCCTATGCCGCTATCGTTGACAGCGAGGCGGAGGCAGTAGAGCTTATCGACGGTGAGCTTGATCCTACCTATCTCTACTACGCGGCAAAAGGCGGCGCGGCAGTTGAGAAAAGCGTTACAGAGGGCAACTGATGGTTGCTAAAGCATAAAAACATCCCTTCACAAGCCCCTGTGCGGCAGAGGGGAAAATGAGACCGAGAAAGGCAAAAAAATTGCCGATCTCGGTCTTTTTTTGTGGAATTTTAATAAAAAAGCACAATTCTATTGACAACGGGATAAAAGGGTGATATAATGATATGAGCGAGGCATGTAATATGCCTCTGTAGTCGCGCAATAATTATTTTGGTTTGGAGATAAGATATGGAAGAAAAGGAATATAGCGTCTCTTTCGGACAGCTCATACGAATTGCACTCAAGCAGTGGTGGATCATAGCTGCGTCTACCGTGTTTGTTGCGGCAATTGCCTTTATTTACGTCAATTACTTTGTAACACCCAAATATACCTCTTATGCAAAGGTTGGAATGAGCCTTAATTCCGAGTCGGTAAGTGCCGCATATCAGAATGCCGCGCTCGGCACTTCCTTGGCAAAGGAGGGAGCTGATATTCTTTCGTCGAACATCACGCTTGACAGAGCAGCTGAAAAGCTCAATGATTATTTCAGCACCCAGCCGGGTGGAAACCCCTTTAGAAGCAGTGATTATAAATGGCAGGATATTCAGTCCATGCTTAAAACCTCTACAGCTGACGATACCCGTTATTTTGAGGTTAAGATCACAAGCACAAACCCCAAAGAGGCGGCAATAGTCGCGCAATGCGTTATAGAGGCTTACTGCGAGGTGCTGAAAGATAAGGACAGAACAGGTGACATTATTGATACACCTGTTGAGCCGTCTGCTCCATCATCACCCAATAAAGCCCTGACAGTCATTCTCGGAGCGCTTGCGGGAGCACTTTTGAGCTTCGGAATTCTTTTGGTCATATACTTCTCTAAGGATGCGATCGACGGAGAGGATTGGCTCATTGACACCTACAGGGAAAATATGCCTATGCTTGCTGTAATTCCCGATGCGAACGGCAGTCGCTCGGGCAAGAAATACGGCTACAAGTACGGCTACCGATACGGATACAAATAATAAACGTGATCGCCGCTGTGTGCGGCTTGGGAGATATAATGAAAGAGAAAACAGTAGAAAAAGTAAGTAAGCACCTTGTCGGAGCGGATCTTGATTACGCATCCAGAGAGGCTTATAATCTGCTTAGAACCAATATATCGTATGCTTTTCCCGATGAGGAGAGCGGTAGGATAGTCGGCGTGTGCAGCTCTCGCCCTCAGGAGGGAAAGAGTACCACGGCGGTAAATCTTGCCTATGCGCTTGCAGAGGCGGGAAACAAGGTGTTGCTTATAGACGGTGATATGCGCCGTCCCTCAATATACGAGATAGCCAATATTCCCATGGAGCCGGGACTTTCGGAGATCCTTTCGGGAAAGAACGGTGTGGACGTACATAAGGGTGTGCTTCATCCCAATATGTCTATTCTCACCTCGGGTCATATTCCTCCTAATCCGTCCGAGCTTATCGGATCGCGC
The DNA here is from genome assembly GCA_045638385.1 of Eubacteriales bacterium. Classification (GTDB taxonomy): domain Bacteria; phylum Bacillota; class Clostridia; order Oscillospirales; family CAG-272; genus SVTX01. Next base: position 5,207 of record JAZUBI010000026.1, on the reverse strand, counting down.
AGAATGGAGACGTTGCTTGAGGGATTTAAGGCGGAGTATGACTATATAATTATGGACCTGCCCCCCGTGCTCGCGGTATCGGATCCCGTTGCCGTTGCAAAATATCTTGGCGGTATGATCATCGTGGTAAGACACGCAAATACTCGCCGCCGCGACATCGTCGAGACGATAAGACAGCTTGAGTACGCAAACGCAAAGGTGCTCGGATTTGTATATAACAGAGTGGGCGTAAAGTCAACGAAGAAATACAAAAAAGGATATAAATACGGCTATTGATAGCCTGAAATAGAGAAGAATTAAAACCGAGATCCGTCTCGGTTTTAATTGATTATTGCAAAATGCGAAAAAAGGAGGAGAAGCATGGATCAGGGCGAAAAGATGAAGCTTAGTGATATACATACGCATATCTTGCCTAAATTTGACGACGGAAGCAGTAAAAGCTCGGAGTCGCTTGAGATGCTGCGCGCGCTTTATGAGCAGGGCGTTTCAAGAGTTGTTGTTACCCCTCATTTTTACGCAAGCAAGGATGAGCCCCGCGCTTTTCTTTCAAGGAGAGCCGAGGCGGAGGCGCATCTTGCAAATAGGCTCGATCAGCTTTTGCGCATCAACGGAAGGCTCGAAAAGGACGGACTTCCCGTGCTGTATCTTGGCGCGGAGGTCGAATTTTTCAGCGCAATGAGCCTTTGCCCCGAGCTTGACGAAATGTGCATAAGAGGCACGAAATATCTGCTTGTTGAGATGCCCTTCGACAAATGGACGGGCGCTATGCTCGATGAGCTTTACAGCTTGAAAAAGAAGCGCGGAATAACGCCGATCATTGCTCATATAGACAGATATTTCCGCTTTTTTACGCTCCCGATGCTTGACGAGATGATAGCGAACGGTCTGATAATTCAATGCAACGCCGCGGCGTTTTTGAAGATCGGAGCTCGCGGCCGCGTGCTCAAATTGCTCTCATCCGGCAAAATACATCTTCTTGGAAGCGATTGCCACAATATGCAGGATCGCAGACCGAGGATAGATGAGGCATGCAGTGTCATAGAGACGAGACTCGGTATCTCTCCGATAGAGGCGCTTTGCAAGAGCGGCGAGGAGCTGCTTGTGGGCGCGGAGCCCTTCTGGAGTCTTAAGGAGGCGGAAAAATGAAGAAATTAACTAAAAAAAGAGTTTATTTTGTTCTATTTTGCTTTATGCTTTGCTTCATATGGGGAAACTCCTTGCTCAGTAAGGAATTTTCGGGTGAGCTTAGTCATCTTGTTACCGATTTTATAAGCGGTGAAGAGGGGATTGGAGAGACGGGGCATTACCTTGTCCGCAAGGCGGCACACCTTACGGAATTTGCCTTTCTCGGCGCAATTTTTCTCCTTTTGAGCGGAGAATATACCAAGGATAAGGCAAAACGCGCGCTTTCTTCTATGTTTGTGGGCTTTTTCGTCCCGCTTGTTGACGAAACCGTGCAGTTATTCAGCGGCAGAGGCGCCGCTATTTCCGACATTTGGATCGATGTTTTGGGATACGTGATCGGCTCGGGCTTGACAGTGCTTTTTATTTTTCTTTCCGCAAAAAGGGGAAAAGTTGGAAAATAGTCCTGCCACTTTGGCAAAATGGCTAAAAAATGAGGTCAAACATTGTCGCTTTTTTGCATCCGGAATGGCAAAAAGCACTTGACATTTTATCTGATATATGTTATTATATTATTGTATTTTTGAGGGTTTCTGCGACTGACGGAAAAGTGAGGTTTTATTTTTACGAGTGCGCGGTAGTGACTCGTGAAATTAAGGGCTCGCGTGGATATGCCCACGTGGAACAGAAATTGATATAAGCCGACCGTCTGGGCACACTTATTTGATATGGATAAGTGCGCCCTTTTTGTTTTTCTTGGTGAAGAAAAGCGGAAAAAGAAGGTTTTGTTTGGAGCCGTGGAGTTATTTTGGCGGTGGAGAAGGAGAGGAAGCGGTTTTTATGTTACTTTCCTTCATCAGCGAAGGAAAGTAACCAAAGGAGCGCCGCTTAAGGGAAAGAGGCGCTTCAAAACTCGGCGGCGGTTTTGATAATTTAGATTTAGTGTTTATGCCGAGTTTCTTGCGATCCTCTCTCCCTTAAGAATCCCTCTCTCGGCTCAGCCGTGGAGCGGTTTGAGCGGCAAAGAGGTTTGTTTGGAGCCGTGGAGTTATTTTGGCGGCAAAGAGGTTTGTTTGGAGCCGTGGAGTTATTTTGGGCGGTGGAGAAGGAGAGAGAGCGGTTTTTATGTTACTTTCCTTCATCAGCGAAGGAAAGTAACCAAAGGAACGCCGCTTAAGGGAAAGAGGCGCTTCAAAACTCGGCGGCGGTTTTGATAATTTAGATTTAATGTTTATGCCGAGTTTCTTGCGATCCTCTCTCCCTTAAGAATCCCTCTCTCGGTTACAGCCGTGGGGCGGTTTGAGCGGCAAAGAGGTTTATTTGGAGCCGTGGGGCGGTTTGGGCGGCAAAGAGGTTTGTTTGGAGCCGTGGAGCGGTTTGAGCGGCAAAGAGGTTTGTTTGGAGCCGTGGAGTTATTTTGGCGGTGGAGAGGTTGGCTTTGAGCCGGAGAAATGATCTCGCCGTAGCGAAAAATTAAAGATCGATAATGTTAAGATAATGTTAAGTTAAAATAAAGGAGACAGAAGATGAAAAAGGTTGGAATTTTGATGGGCAGTGCAAGTGACATGCCTATTGTGAAAAAGGGAATTGACATGCTTGAATCGCTCGGCATACCTTACGAGGTACACGTTTATTCGGCTCACAGAACTCCCGTTGAGGCGGCTGAATTTACCAAGAGCGCAAAGGCGAACGGCTTTGGCGTAATTATCGCGGCGGCAGGTATGGCGGCTCACCTTGCAGGTGCGGTCGCGGCTAACACCACGCTTCCCGTTATCGGTATTCCTTGCAAGTCCTCGAATCTCGACGGACTCGATGCGCTCCTCTCAACCGTTATGATGCCCACCGGCATTCCCGTGGCAACTGTTGCTATCGACGGTGCGGGCAACGCGGCTCTCCTTGCCGCAGAGATCCTTGCGCTCTCTGATCCCGAGCTTGATGCAAGGCTTGTGGCAAAGCGCGAGGCGGACGCGAAAAAGGTTCTTGAAAAGGACGCCGAGATCGCGGCGGAGTACAATAAATAAATCTGCATCGTCATTTTCAAATCTTGATTTATTGGTGTGTTGACAATGAGCTAACGGTTTAAAATACCGTCACGTTGATAGCCTTTTCTCATCGTAGGGCGGTGCCTTGGTGCCGCCGTTGCATTGATTTTAAAAGGTTTTTACGGCGGGAGTAAACCCCCGCCCTACGAATCGTTAAATTCGCAACCGTGAAGAAATTTAAAATCGTTTGCAATTATAAACACCCCCGATAAATCGCATTTATATTACACGCACACACAGGCACAAATAAAAGAAAGCAGGTAACTAATGGGCGGATTTTTTGGAATCGCATCAAAAAAAGAATGTCTTGTCGACGTATTCTTCGGCACTGACTATCATTCACACCTTGGAACAAGAAGGGCAGGCCTTGCGGCGTATCACCCCGAGGACGGACTTCAGCGCTCGATACACAACATATCGAACTCGCCCTTCCGTACTAAATTCGAAAATATATTCAGCGAAATGCGCGGTGTCAGCGCGATAGGCTGTATCAGTGACAGCGACCCTCAGCCGCTTATTATAAGATCTAAGCTCGGTGCGTTCGCAATTTGCACTGTCGGTGTTATAAATAACGCCGAGACTCTGATAGACGAGTTTTTCTCGGTGAGCGGAGCGCATTTTAACGCTATGACTGCGGGAGTGGTAAACTCAACGGAGCTTGTCGCGGCGCTCATAAACCGCAAGGACAATTTTGTTGACGGTATCCGCTTCGCGCAGGAATCGATAGACGGAACTGCATCGATCCTCATTCTCAAGGAGGACGGTGCTCTGATCGCGGCGCGCGACCGACTCGGGCGGCTTCCCGTGCTTATCGGAAAGGGCAAGGACGGATATGCGGTCAGCTTTGAGTCCTTTGCATACAAAAAGCTTGATTTCGAGGACGAGCTTGAGCTCGGACCCGGAGAGATCGCAGAGGTCAGAGCCGACGGAATAACTCAGCTCTCGCCTGCGCTCAAGAAAAAGAAGATATGCGCCTTTTTGTGGTCGTATTTCGGTTATCCGACCGCAAATTACGAGGGCGTGAACGTTGAGACCATGAGATGCCGAAACGGAAGCATTCTTTGCGAGAACGATCAGAAAAGCGGCAAGCTTAACGGCATTGATTACGTTTGCGGAGTTCCCGATTCGGGTACACCTCACGCGATAGGATACGCGAACGCATGTGAGGTGCCGTTTGCGCGTCCGTTTATCAAATATACGCCTACATGGCCCAGAAGCTTCACTACCGCTAAGCAGGCGGACAGAAAAAAAGTAGCAAAAATGAAGCTCATTCCGATCCATGAGCTTATCGAGGGCAAAAAGCTCCTCTTTGTGGATGACTCGATCGTCCGCGGAACACAGCTTAAGGAAACGGTTGATTTCCTTTATTCAAACGGAGCAAAAGAGGTACACATGCGTAGTGCGTGTCCTCCTATTATGTTCGGATGCAAGTTCCTCAATTTCTCTCGCTCGACGAGCGATATGGAGCTTATAGCACGCCGCACGATCGTTGAGATCGAGGGCGAGGAGGGCTTTAAGTATATCGAAGAGTACAGCGATCCCAACACCGAGCGCGGAAGAAAGCTACGCGACACAATTGCGAAAAATATGAAATTCGCTTCGCTCGAATTCCAGACGCTTGAGGGTATCGTCAAGGCTATCGGCCTCCCTGAGGACGAGCTTTGCACCTATTGCTGGAACGGAAAAGAATAAGATAAATTGCAATTTGTGGGGGACTTCACGGCTTTAAATTTTTGTTTGATTTCGCTTAGCGTTAGCCTTCCCTTGTGAGGGAAGGTGGATTTTGACGCTTGCGGCAAAAGACGGATGAGTAGAAGACTAACGGTTTTAACCGTCTTTGCTCTGAGGGAAAGTCTTACGATGTAAGGCATTGGTGCTCGCGCGTGATTAACAGTAGACACGGTAGCGTATTCTACTCATCCACCACTGCGTGGTCCCCCTTCCCTCACAAGGGAAGGCTAACGCTAAGCGAAATCAAACAAAAATTTAAAGCCGTGAAGTCCCCCACAAATTGCAATTTATCTTATTCTTTTCCGTTCCAGC
>JAZUBI010000025.1:0-5109 GCA_045638385.1 Eubacteriales bacterium | reverse complement strand
GTGTTCGGAATGATCCCCTGCTTACAAGCGTAATCGACGAGAGGAGTCAGAAGGTCGTCGATGGATTCCGATACACATTCGGATGCACTTTCCTTCCAATCCGTAAGATGCAGCGCATCCATGATCGCGTTGCGGACCACGAAAACATCATCTTCGGTGATCAATTTGTTCTTGACGCCATAGTTCAGCAGATTCTGAACTGCTCCACAGATCATATCAATTCCCCCTATTCAAATTTCGTTGTAGCCATTAGGGTGGGTTGAATGCCATACCCATGCGCTTCTGATGATATCCTCAAGGCTTGTGATTTTAGGTTCCCAGCCAAGAACCGTTTTTGCTTTCTCTCCGGAAGCAACGAGTCTTGCAGGATCTCCCGCTCTGCGCGGAATTTCAACCGCCGGGATCGGATGCCCTGTTACCTTTCTTGCAGTTTCGATAACCTCTCTTACCGAGTAGCCTACACCGTTTCCGAGATTGAACACGTTGCTCTCGCCGCCCTTCATGAGATACTCGACTGCAAGGATATGTGCTTCGGCAAGATCGGTGACGTGAATGTAGTCACGAATGCAGGTTCCGTCGGGAGTATCGTAATCGGTTCCGTAGATCGAAACGCTTTCTCTCTTACCGTTCGGTACTTGAAGAACAAGCGGAATGAGGTGGCTTTCGGGATTATGTGCCTCACCAAGTTTTCCACTCTTATGTGCGCCGCAAGCATTGAAATATCTGAGAGAAACGTATCTGAGCTTGTATGCGTTAGCAGACCATTTCATCATCTTTTCCATCGCAAGCTTGGTTTCGCCATACGGGTTTGTGGGACAGGTTCTGTCCGATTCGAGAATCGGAATGTTCTCGGGCTCTCCGTAGGTTGCCGCAGTTGAGGAGAAGACGATTTTATCTACTCCGTTATCAATCATCGCTTGAAGGAGCACCTTGGTTCCGTACAAGTTGTTCTCGTAATACTTCAGAGGATTTGTTACGCTTTCTCCTACGAGAGAGAAGGCTGCGAAATGGATCACCGCGTCAATTCTTTCCTTCTTAAAAAGATTGTTTAAGAAATCGTAATCACGGATATCTCCCTGATAAAAGATTGCTTCCTTCGGTACAGCCTGCTTGTAGCCGGTTATCAGATTGTCTGCGATAACCACCTCGTGACCTTTTTCAAGAAGCTCTACTGCCGTGTGCGAACCGATATATCCGGCACCGCCCAAAACAAGAAGTCTCATGTCTATCACCCCTTATTTCAATTTAGTTCTTTTGTAAATTAAAGTCCTCTCTCGTTTTTCCACGCTTCAACCTTGTCTTCAGAGATACGCTTAATGCTCTCCTTAGCGTGGATCGACTCCTCGCCACCGTTGAGATAAACAAAATATTTTCCGTTCGCGGTGACGTACAACGTTTCTTCGTAGCCGGTAGGATCTCCAAAAGTACCTACCGTATGTTTTGCTACTACCGTAGCAGCTTCGGTATCGTACTCTACTTTGCATATAATTTTCTTCATGATTTTTCTCCTAATTTATATTTTTACTTCGATACCGCCAACAGGTCTGATGATGAGTCTGTGGCAGGTGTCCGCTCCGAAAATCTTTTCCATCTCTCTTACGTACTCACTAACGAGATCGTTCGGAACGAAGGCTTGAATGGTTCCGGCAAATCCGCCGCCGTGAACTCTGACCGCTCCCCTTCCGTTCAGGATCCGCTTGCTGATCATAATTGCCAAGGGAAGATCCTGCTTTGTAGGATGCTTGGTAGAATAGAGATTTTGGAGAAGCGAGGCGGAGGACTCACCGGATTCATTAACAAGCTCAAGGAACTTTTCAAAATATCCGTTTTTGAGTGCAGATGCTTCCATCTTTGCTCGCTTGGTTTCTGAGAAGAAGTGCGCGGCTCTCATAACCGCTCTGTCGGTCGTAACCTCACGGAGCTTCGGAACACTCTCGTAGAAAAGGTTTTCGTCAACACGGCTCAAAACCTTTTCACCGAAGAAGGATGCGATCGCTTCCATTTCCTCTCTGATTGCCACGTAATCGTCCGTCAGATCCTCGTGGCTGCTTTTTGTATCTGTTATGCAGAGCGTATATCCGCTCTTGCTGAAATCATAGTCTATTTTGTCGATGACAGGATTTGCGACGTCGGAGAAATCAATTCCAACGAGTCCTCCGTATGCCGATACCGTTTGATCGAGCAGACCGCATTTCTTTCCGAAGTAGGTTGTCTCAGCGAACCAACCGATTCTTGCGATCTCAAGCGCGTTGCTTTTTTCCTTATTATAATGCTCGTCGATGATGGTGCAAACGAGAGTTTCAAATGCTGCCGAGGAGGAGATACCGCCTCCGCACATAACGTCCGAGGTACAGTAGGCATCAAATCCGCCGATCTCGACGCCGAGCTCCTGAAAGCGTGCCGCAATTCCTCTTACGATTGCAGCCGTTCCAAGCTCTCCTTGATGCGGCTTCGTATCATCAAGGGCTACCGTTACCATATCGAAGCCCTCAGATTTTAACTTTATGTATCCGTCATTGTGGAAGGATACGACCGCGATAGCATCGAGGTTGACCGCACCTGCAAGGACGCTTCCCTGCTGATGGTCTGTGTGGTTTCCGCCGATCTCGGTTCTGCCGGGTGCAGAATAAAGATTTATCTCTTCTCTGTTGGGGAAAAGCTCTGAAAAGCATTCAACAGCTTTTATGTATCGTTCCGTTTGATACTCTTGAGCCTGCTCGGTGCTGCCGTAAAGCCGTTCTAACGTTGTTTTATATACTCCGTTATTCAGATTTGATATGACGCTTTGCTTGTTCATACTATTCACCTCAAATAACTCAGAGTCCTCAAACTCTTTCTGTTTTCGTTAATATTATATCACACTTTTGGAACAATTCCAATTGACACAACAGAACAAATAATGGACAAAACAGTACTGTATGCGCTATAATCGGTCAATTTAATGCACTATATTTTTTTGCACCTAAATCTCACGCAAAAACACCCATAAGATGTAATTATTATTTCTCTATAAATTCATATACAGTTAGCTGTGTGTATACTTCTCCGCGATGGTAGATGGCTTCTCCGTAATTGATGCAATTGGGTTCTGTCTGCGCTTCAAGACAGAATGCCCCGTGCAGAATCTGCGGAACACCGCCCTTAAACGCCGGTCCATCGCCGAGAAAATTACCGGTATAAAACTGGATTCCCGGCTGATCCGTATATGTCTGCATAATCATATTATCATTTTCTACTCTTGCAGCGAGACCAATGGTTTGCGAGCCAAAGGTTTTATATACTTGCGGCGAAAGAATCATATTATGATCATATCCTTTGAATTGCTCGCCAAAGTCTGATCCTATCTTCTTTCCGCAACGCAAATCAAGCTGTGTTTCATTTACAGAGGGTCGATTTCCTGTTGGGATAAGATTTGTGTCAGTCTCGGAGTATTTATCCGCCCAAATAGTAATAATATGATTTTTTATGTCACCACCCAACCCGTCCAGATTGAAGAACGCGTGATTGGTAAGTGCTATAGGAGTCGTATCCTCCGGAATGGCCTTGTATAAGATTTGTAATGCAAAATTTTCGAGCGTGTACTTTACAAGCACCGACAGATTGGATGGAAAGCCGTCCTCCCCTGATGGGGAAAAATATGATAAGGTAACGCTGTTTTCCGTGTGTTCTACTAAAGTCCATTTTCTATGCTGAAAGCCGATGCCTCCATGCAAGCAGTTCCCATTATCATTATTAGGTAGAAAATATGTTTTCCCATCGAGTGTAAATTGAGCATTTGCAATCCTATTAGCTACCCTGCCGACAATCGAACCTTGGTTAGAGGTATCACATAAGTAGTCATTAAGAGAATCAAATCCTCCTACTACGTCAGTTTTGCCAAAAGGACGCAGCGCTACAATCGAAGCTCCATATTCTATTATTTCTGCTACAGATTCACCATCCCTAATTTCATAAGCATATACATTGTCGCCGTTTGGCAAAACACCGAACACTCTTTTTTTCATACGTCCAGCCTCCTTGTTGTAATAACAAACAATTATCCTTACACGCTACATCAGAACTATTTATATTATACCTAATGTATTTTACACTTACAATTAACACAACAAAACAAAAAATGGACAAAACTGTATTTCCTCTTGATTTTTCAGTCAATTTGATGTATAATATTGATTAAAGGATGTTTCAACACCCGAAAATTCCAATGGGGAGGTTGTGTTATGTATACTAATTCCGCTTATTTAGGCGAGATGCACGAAGATATCGTCGATACCAGTAAACCAATATTAGTCACTGCCGCCGGCTACTTCCGTCTTGAAAAGACTCCCGTATTTGAAACCGTTCGCCCTGAACCGAGAGGCGACTATCAGCTTCTCTATATCAGCTCCGGAAAACTTCATTTATATGAAGAAGACGGAGAGCGTATCGTTACAAAAGGTAATATGATACTCTTCCGTCCCGGAAAGCCCCAATTCTACAATATTTATCTTGAAGATAAGCCGGAGACCTATTGGGTTCATTTTACCGGCTCCGACGTTGATACCCTTTTGGATTATTACGGAATGCCAAAGGATGAAAAGGTCTTCTTTACAGGAACATCACCCGACTACCAATGGCTTTACAAGCAGATGATCCAAGAGCTGCAGCTTTGCCGTGTCAACTATGAGGACCTGCTAAATATGAACCTACGCCATATCTTCCTGATTATCAACCGTTTCTTGAAGGAAGGCACGGAGCTTGATTCGGACGCCTTGAATGAGGTTGAACGTGCAACTCATTACTTTAATGAAAACTACAATCAAAATATCTGCATTAAGGATTACGCTGCCGACCGTCATATGAGCGACTGTTGGTTCAACAGAACCTTTAAGAAAGTAACAAAAGTTACGCCAATACAGTACATTATCTCTCTGCGCATCACCAGCGCGATCAATCTGCTTGAAAATACCAACCACAACATCAAAATGGTTGCGAGCATGGTGGGCTATGACGACGAATATTACTTTAGCCGTCTTTTCAAAAAACACACGGGTGTATCCCCCACGGAATACAGAAAGAAGCTTAAATAACTCAAACGGGGTTGTTCAATCGAACAGCCCCGTTGTTTTC
>JAZUBI010000024.1:0-3346 GCA_045638385.1 Eubacteriales bacterium | reverse complement strand
AACGACTTGTAGAAAGCTACGATATTGATGAGGTAAAGGTGTTTGAGCCTTCTCTCAACGATATTTTCGTAGAATACGCAGGCGCGCAGGTGTAAGGAGGCAGAACAATGAAACAGTTTGGTAAAATACTTAAATTTGAACTTAAAGGTTATCTTCGAAACAAAGTGTTTGTTGCATTTACTATCTTCCTCGTTGCACTGATTGCTATCGTAATGTTTATCCCAAACATTATATCGGCATTTGAATCGGATGATGTTGGCGATACCGCGCCTGCTGATCTTCCCACGATGCTTGTATATGCCGAGGATGAAAGCCTCGCTTTGATTGTGAAAGAATATTTCGGAAACGCTTTTGTCGATTATAATGTAAAGGTCGCAGAAGGCAGCGTTGACGAACTAAAGGATGAAATCGTATCAGGCAACGCAGAGTGCGCTTTTGTAATGAACAGCACATCCTCCTATACCTACTATGTAAACAACCTTTCAATGTACGATAGTAATACCGCCATTGCAGATACCGTATTGCAAGAGGTATATCGATATCAGCAGATGGTCGATAACGACATTCCTCCCGAAAAAGCATCGGAAATTTTGTCAGTACAAATTGAAAGCGGCACCGAAACACTCGGTAAGGATCAGATGCAGAACTTTTTCTACACCTACATAATGATATTCGCACTCTATATGGTCATTCTTCTTTACGGACAGATGGTAGCCACCAATGTTGCAACCGAAAAGAGTTCACGTGCGATGGAAGTCCTCGTAACGAGTGCGAAGCCCAACGCTATGATGTTCGGCAAGGTGCTGGCGTCTTGCATTGCAGGCTTCACTCAGCTCGTTCTCATATTCGGTACGGCGATACTGCTTTATAACGTGAACAAAGAAGCTCTTTCCAATCCCTTGATCGCTTCTATATTTGATATTCCGATTGAATTGTTTATCTATTTGATTGTGTTCTTCGTGCTTGGCTTTCTTATCTACGCTTTTATGTTTGGCGCGATTGGATCGACAGCATCAAAGCTCGAGGATATCAACACCTCAGTGATGCCGATCACGTTCCTTTTCATTATCGCATTTATGGTGGTTATGATCTCTATGAGCAGCGGCTCTGTGGATAACACCGCAATGCTAGTATGCTCCTATATTCCGTTCACCTCACCTATGGCGATGTTTACGAGAATTTGTATGAGTACTGTGGCGTGGTATGAGATTGCTGTTTCGATTGCAATTCTCGTTGGCTCTACTATCGGAATTGGTATCCTTTCCGCAAAGATCTACCGTGTAGGCGTTTTGCTTTACGGTATGCCCCCGAAGTTCTCAACTATTATGAAAACTGTGTTCAAGAAACAGTAATACAAACTGAGTTTTCCATAACCTCACTCAATATCGCAAAAACAGTTGAAATATTCATAATATTATGGTATAATTATACTACGAATAATTATAATTTCCCGATGAGGTTGTGGGAAATCTATCTGTATAAGAATGACGGTACGCCCATAGCTTTGGATTAGTTATGGGCGTATTTTGCTTTCCGGAGCGGTGATAATAAAAATCGAGCGGAAACATATTAACGAGCGACTATTGATGAAATTATTTGAAAGGAAAGGCGAACTATGAAAATTCAATTTGTTGGAGCGGCGCAAGAGGTAACGGGAAGCTGTACATTGCTTGAAGTAAACGACAGATATTATCTCATCGATTGCGGTATGGAACAGGGAATAGACGTGTTTCAGAACGTCGCCTTGCCTATCTCTCCGAGTCAGGTCGATGCGGTCTTTCTGACACACGCGCATATCGACCATTCGGGAATGTTGCCAAGACTGTATAAGGACGGCTTCCGTGGCATTATTTACGCAACAGAAGCGACGGCAAAGCTGGCAGACATCATGCTCAAGGATAGTGCGCATATCCAGATGAGCGAAGTGGAATGGAAAAACAGAAAAGCTGAACGCTCGGGCGATGAGAATCAGCAGCCTACCTATACCTTAGAGGATGCGATCGGAGCCATCAAGCTGTTTCGCGGTGTTCCTTATAATCAAAGGATCACGGTATCCGCAGGCGTAGATATTCGCTTTACGGATATTGGGCATCTTCTTGGATCTGCGGCAATCGAGATATGGTTGCGTGAGGGTGAGTTTGACAGAAAGATCGTATTCAGCGGAGACGTTGGCAATACCGATCAGCCCATCATCAAGGATCCTTCGCCCGTAGCGGATGCGGATTATCTCGTTCTGGAATCGACATATGGCAGCCGCAACCACGAGCGTCATACCGATACCATTGAAGAATTCGCGCATCTTATCGATCAAACGCTCGCTAAAGGTGGCAACGTCGTAATCCCGTCCTTTGCTATCGGACGCACGCAAGAGCTTCTGTACGCGATCCGTGAGATTAAGCAGAGAGGACTTGTTAAGGATACGGATTTCCCAGTCTACGTTGACAGCCCGTTGGCAATCGAAGCAACTGAGATCTTCTCAAAGTGTGATCCCTCATGCTTTGATGAAGAAACAAACAAACTGATCGAGCAGGGAATTGATCCCATTAAGTTCCCGAATTTGCGCCTTTCGGTAACAGTCGAGGAATCTAAACGCATCAACGAAACTCCGGAGCCCAAGGTCATTCTCTCGGCGAGCGGAATGTGCGAAGCGGGCAGAATTCGCCATCATCTCAAGCACAATCTTTGGAGACCTCAGAATCTCATACTGTTCGTTGGTTATCAGGCAGAGGGCACTCTTGGCAGAAACTTAATTGAGGGCGTACAAAACGTGCGTCTGTTCGGTGAGGATATCGCCGTCAGAGCACAGATCAAGTCGCTTAAAGGCACGAGTGGTCACGCCGATCAGCAGGGACTTATTTCTTGGCTTGAAAGCTTTGATAAAAAGCCGAAAACCGTTTTCTTAAACCACGGAAATGAGGAATCCATTGCTGTCCTGTCCGATGAACTTAAGGAGCGCGGATACGCGGTAGAGGCTCCGTACAGCGGAACCGAATATGACCTTGTAAAAGGCATTATGACCGCCTATACCGAAAAGAAGCGTGTAACGGCAGCAGACGCAGCTAAGGCTCGTTCCAGAAAGAACAGCATCCACCGTGACCTTGTATCGCAGGCTGAGGCTCTTCTTGCTCTTGCAAAGCGCTGTGAAAGCCGTCCGAACAAGGAGAATGCTAAGTTCGCTGCGCAAATCAGAGCACTCATGGATAAGTGGGAGAGATAAACATAAAGGAGGGTAATCTATGGCAGCATTTATAACTACCGCAGGTTTAGGTTTGTTCGTATCCATACTCGGAATTATCAATATGACTGGGAACATATCCTCTCTCCATTGGTATCATAGACAGAGAGT
>JAZUBI010000023.1:0-4678 GCA_045638385.1 Eubacteriales bacterium | reverse complement strand
GCGCAAAGAAAAAAGCTTTGCAAAAAAGAAGACGCCACAGGAGAGATTTCGCCGTCTGCGGACGGCGACCAACGCTCCGCGCGTTGGATCGGCGCAAGCCTTTGAAAAGGCTTGACCGAAACTTGCACTCGCTTCGCGCTGTTGACGTGAAGTCACCACTAACCCCCAATTTATCAACAAAAAAAGACGAAGATATACACTCTTCGTCTTTTTTTGTTTTAATAATTATTTCTGTATCTCTTCCTTATACCGAAGAAAACTCCGAAGAAGACAAGAGAAGCAACGATCGCGCCGCAGATGATATAAATCACGGGGCTGACGTCGATATCTGACTTAAGCTCCTCCCAAAGATTATTGATCATAGCGAGCTGTTCGCCGGGGAGATTGGAATAAGCCTGAGTCTTTATTTCGTCTGTTGCGTACATCTTTTCATACGCATCGTCCTTAATTGAGTTCATATACTCAATATATTTGGGATTTTCGCGAACGAGTTTGTTGGGGGATGCGTAGTAGGTGTATTTCGCGTTGGCAATAGCAGGCTCCTCGGAGAGCATAAAGTTGATATATCTCTCTGCGATAAGCTTGTTTTTGCTTGTTTTGGGAATACACATTGCGTCAACGTAGAGGTTCGTGCCCTCCTTGGGGTAGTAAAACTCAAGATCCTCATTTAGCTCATACATCGTAAGGAAGTCACCCGCATAGTAGGCGGCGATAGCCGCGCTTCCGCTTTGCATCTTGTTGAATATCTCGTCCATAACGTAGCCCTGAACGATATCCTTTTGCTCGCGGAGCTTTTCAAGCGCTACACGCCATTCGGATTCGTTCTCGGAGTTTACGTCAAGACCGAGATAGTACTGTGCAGTACCAAATGCGTCGCGCGAGTTGTTAAACTGAAGAATGTTCCCCTTGTATTTCTCGTTCCACATAAGATCCCAAGAGCCTATATCGGCTTCATCGACCATGGTCGTGTTGTAGATGATACCGATCATGCCGTAGAAATAGGGAACAGAATATACGTTACCCTCGTCGTAGTAGTCAAACTCGGCGTTGGGTCCGTAGAACTCGGGAATGATGTTTACTATGTTGGGAATATTCTCGTAATTAAGGGGAGCGAGCTTTTTTTCATCGATAAGCCTTTCGATCATGTAGTCGGAGGGAACGATAATATCGTAGCTCACAGCGCCCGAGACGAGCTTTGCGTACATATCCTCGTTCGAGGAGTAGGTGGAATAGACTACCTCAACGCGCTCGCCGTAGTTCTCGTAATACCACTCTTCAAACTCGGCGTTCGAGTCATACGGGTCATCTGAGCCTGAGCCGTCCGAAATGTACTCACCCCAGTTGTAAACGTAAAGCTTGGTCACCTTGCCGGATGCCGCTTCGCCATCCGCTTTTTGGGAGCAGGATGCAAGGGGGAGCGCAAGCAAGGAGAGAAGGATAAGGCATAAGAATACCGAAAGAATGCGTTTTGTCATCGTCTCGCACCTCCCATAGCCTTTTTCTTGTCCTTGTAAAGACCGACAGAGCCTGCAAAGTTGACCGCAAGCAAAATAATGAGGATAGCGGCAACGATGATAGCACAGAGCGCGTACATAGAGAATTTAACGTTATGCACGGTCTGGTTGTAAACGTAAAGGGGAAGTGTCTGGAAATTCGGGGAGCTTACGAAATGGCTGATAACGAAATCGTCAAGCGACATCGTAAATCCAAGCATAAGTCCCGACACGATACCGGGAACTATTTCGGAAAGCTCAACCGAGAAGAACGCGCGCGCGGGCGTGCAACCAAGGTCCTGCGCCGCCTCGGAGAGTGACTTGTCGAGCTGATTGAATCTCGGCATTACCGAAAGCAGAACGTAGGGAAGATTGAAGGTCGTGTGCGCTATCAGCATCGTCCAGAAGCCGAAAAGCCTGTCCGCGTTCTCAATATTTGCGGTGTTTTTAAGGAAACCGATAACCGCAACGAAGAGGAGCATCATAGATACACCGGTAACGATATCGGGGTTCATCATCGGCACGTTGGTAACGGATTTTATTGCGCCCTTGAAGAATTTTTTTCTCATGTGGTGAAGTCCGAGCGCGGCAAATGTTCCGATAACGGTTGCTATAACAGATGAAAGGATAGCAAGAATGAGCGAGTTTTTAAGCGCGGTGAGCGCCTCCTCGTCATTGAAAAGCTCCTGATACCACACAAATGAGAATTTGGTAAATTCGGAAAGGCTTCCTTCATCGTTAAAGGAGAAGATGATGAGCACGGCAATGGGCGCATAGAGAAGCGCGAAGATAAGGAAGATGTAACCGCTTTGCAAGAATCTTTTCATACGATTATACCTCCTTCATCGTCCGAGAACTTGTTCATTACCCAAACCGAGATAAGGATAAGCACCATCATAACGAGCGAGATAGCCGCTCCGACGTTGTAGGTGCTGGTATTTTTGAAGAGACGCTCAATGGTGTCACCGATAAGATCGATCTTTCCCGCACCGAGCTTCTGCGAGATGTAGAAGGTCGAGATGGAGGGAACGAATACCATCGTAACGCCTGAAATAACGCCCGAGACCGTGAGGGGCATAATAACTCTTGTCATAGTCTGTATAGGACTGCATCCAAGGTCCTGCGCCGCCTCAAGATAGCGCTTGTCGAGCTTTGACATCGTAGTAAAGATCGGCAATACCATGTAGGGCAGGAAATCGTAGACCATACCGAGGATAACGCCCGCATCGGAGCCGACGATATAGATCTTGTTAAGCCCGATAGCCTCGAGAGCGGAATTGAGAAGACCGCCGTTGTCAAGCAGAGCCATAAGAGCGTAGGTACGGATCAAAAGGTTGCACCACATGGGGAGCATGATAAGCACCATGAGCATCTTTTGCGTTTTCGGCTTTGCCTTTGACATAAAATAGGCTAAGGGATATCCGATAATAAGGCAGATCACGGTCGCGATCAGCGCGAAGGCGATCGAGAGTATGAAAACGTTAGAATACTGAGAGAGCGAGGTTATGTTTTCAAAGGAAAACTTACCGTTATCGTCAGTAAAAGCAAAATAGAGAACGAAGAGCATCGGCGCGATGATAAACATCACCA
Organism: Eubacteriales bacterium; assembly: GCA_045638385.1. Taxonomy (GTDB): domain Bacteria; phylum Bacillota; class Clostridia; order Oscillospirales; family CAG-272; genus SVTX01. The sequence goes on along the minus strand of JAZUBI010000023.1, from coordinate 1,595 downwards.
TCCAAACGATGTGGGGCGCCGCCGCCATTCTCTGAAATACAGAGCCCTTTTTCATTATTCCTCTTCTGCCTCCTCGCCTTCAGTGGGGTCGGAGAGCGAGTCAAGCTCGTCCGAGAATGAGGAATAGTCTCCGAACATTCCGGAGAATTCGGACTTGTTCATGATATGTATTGCTTCAGGCTCGATATAAAGACCGATGTGTGCGCCCTCGGCAACGAAATCGGTGGTTTGGATCATCCACTTAAAGCCGCCGATGTCAACGATTATCTCCCAGTGAACGCCCTTGAAGGTGACCGATGTAACAGTTCCCTCAAGCATGCCCTTTTCAACCGGAACAACGTCAACGTCCTCGGGGCGGACAACAACGTCAACAGGCTGGTTTTTGTCAAAGCCCTTGTCAACGCACTCGAAGATGTGACCCGAGAATTTAACCTTGTAGTCGGCAAGCATAACGCCGTCAACTATATTGGATTCACCGATAAAGTCGGCAACAAAGGCATTTTCGGGCTCGTTGTAAATATCCGTGGGAGAGCCTATCTGCTGTATCTGACCGTTTGCCATAACGACAACGATGTCGGACATAGAGAGAGCCTCCTCCTGGTCGTGCGTAACGTAGATAAAGGTAATACCGGTAGCCTTTTGCATCTTCTTAAGCTCGTTCTGCATATCCTTGCGGAGCTTTAAGTCGAGCGCGCCGAGAGGCTCGTCAAGAAGAAGCACCTCAGGCTCGTTTACAAGAGCGCGCGCGATAGCGACTCTCTGCTGCTGACCGCCCGAGAGGGTGGATACGCGGCGACGCTCAAATCCCTTGAGGTTTACAAGGGCAAGCATCTCCTTTACCTTTTCTCTTATGGTCTTCTCGTCGGTCTTTTTGAGCCTGAGACCGAACGCTATATTTTCAAAAACGTTAAGGTGGGGGAAGAGCGCGTATTTTTGGAAGACCGTGTTTACAGGTCTTTTGTGAGGGGGAACGTCCTTTACGCTTTTTCCGTCAAAGAAGACGTCTCCCGTGTCGGGGGACTCAAATCCGCCGATTATACGCAGAGTCGTGGTCTTACCGCATCCGGAGGGACCGAGCAGAGTTACGAACTCCTTGTCGTGTATCTGCAGATTGATATGATCGAGAACTAATTCTCCGTCATAGGATTTTGACACGTCAGTCAGGTTGATGATTACTTCCTTTTCCATTACACATAAAAACTCCTTTAAAATTCAAGATTAGCCCGATGCCCTGTGTAAAGGCAGGCGAGCCGAAATTTTTGATGCGTTTTTCGACAATGTGACCGAGGTTTTGCCTTTCTGTATCCGTCTTAGAACGACAATGCCGATTTTCATTCTCCAACGAAAAAACCGTAGGTATAGAAAATGACATTATACATTGTATCATAAAATAAAGATTATTGCAATAGTTTTTCGAAAAAAAGAAATTCGAGTCGAAAAAGCTGTTAAATTTTGATTTGTCGGGGAGTTACAGATGACCAGCGAAAGGCTTCCCCCTGGGGGGAAGCTCCCGCGTAGCGGGTGATGAGGGGTTATTGCATAAGAGTTTCACCCCTCATCCGTCGGCTACGCCGCCACCTTCCCCCAAGGGGGAA
>JAZUBI010000022.1:0-20066 GCA_045638385.1 Eubacteriales bacterium | reverse complement strand
GGCTCACAGAACGACATGGCTACGATCCGACTTGGTTCGGCTGTCCGCCGATTAAAGTGGTACGCGAGCTGGGTTCAGAACGTCGTGAGACAGTTCGGTCCCTATCTGTCGTGGGCGTAAGATATTTGAGAGGAGTTGACCTTAGTACGAGAGGACCGGGTCGAGCGCACCTCCGGTGCATCAGTTGTTCTGCCAAGGGCATAGCCGGATAGCCGCGTACGGAAGTGATAAACGCTGAAGGCATCTAAGCGTGAAACATGCTTCAAGATTAGATATCCCATCATTTTAAATGAGTAAGGTCACTTGCAGACTACAAGTTTGATAGGTCGGAGGTGTAAGTGCAGTAATGCATTCAGCTGACCGATACTAATAGACCGAGGGCTTGAACCTCCTTAAGTTGCAGAGCAACGGTTGTCGACAACGACACACCTGCCGGCAACACCCGACCATAGCTACGGTCGGTTTTAATAGGAGTTCATTAGGAAAGTTTGAGTTTCGGTTTCGATAACTCATCCGTTTACCTTTTTCGATTGGTCGAGAAATTACGCGAAAGCGTATTGCTAATACAATGACGAGCATCTACGAGAGTAGATGTTTTTTGTTTTTTGTATTTATGCAATTAGTTAAGGAAACTTATCCACTGCGCTAATAAACATCCCCTCACATCTGATTTGACGTCATACATGAGGGGATGTTATTCTATATGTGCATATTAATTATATATGTTGAGCTTGTTGTTGAGTTCTTTGATTATTTTTTTAATTGTCGTACTGTTAAGTTCTAATAATGAATTGACATACTCTTTTTCATGGGGATTTTTAAGTATTTCAAGAGATGCTTCCATGCAAGAAACGACTTTCACCTCCGAGAAAAAGCTTGCTGCTGTTCCGATAACGTTTTTAAAAACCTTAGATGGGGTAAATGATATTCCATAATTGTTTTCAGGCGACTTTGATTTAATTAAGCGTTTGTACTCGTTAATCTGTTCTTGTGACAGAGTCATAGTAGGCTCTGTGTATGAAATCTTTGTATGTTTTATCAACCACTTTTTATAAGCCATAGCTCGAAAAATACCGTAAATTCCTAATGTTAAGACAGTAAGTACACCCCAAAGCAGGTACTTTCCCAGTAAATCGCCTCCATTTCCGCAAAAGTTTAGTCTATAGCCGCTGACAATACAATGATTATTTAAAAAACGCTCTTTCCGGCATCTCATCCATGTTCCGACAAAGCCCAAGGTTATAATGTTCAGGAATATAGCAAGGATATTATTGCCGATATATGCTGCAGCATTTCCGTCAAAATTTGATTTATTATATTCCTCGCCTACGAAATATGTATGTTTGACAGTCCATTTATGAAGATTATAGGATGCCCAAAATATGAATATTCCGCAAGTTATCAAAGTGAGAAATGCCCAAAGCAAAAACTTTCCTATCAGCTGAATACCTGTCCCATTAAAGCACTGTTGCTTTCCATTAATATAAGTGTGTGATGCAATATAACGTTTTTTGAGACATACTAGCCAAGGGAATGCTATAAACAAAGTAAAAATGGAGCCGATAAACGTTAACAAATTAATTCCGAACAGTGACCATGTATTGCCGGTGAATTTGGAATCGACAACATCGATTTTTGCGGTGTTTGTGGATGCAGTAGCAAACATCATTGTGGAACTACCACCTGCCGGTTTTCCACAATTGGGGCAAAAATTGCCTTCAAATAAGTTTGAGCAGTGATTGCAAGCTTTCATTAGGTTGTCTCCTTAAAAAATGTAAAAATAAAAAGTGCGCGGCTTTACACCACGCACAAAAAACGTAGCTCCAAGCCGCGACGCAACAGATTATACTACTCGTTCAATAAGACCCAGTGTACAAAAAGGGAGCATACATTTTTATCAAAAGATAAAAATGTACACTGGGTGCGCCAAACGAGTAGGCTAAAGTATATTCAGTTGCGTCGCAACATCATTATATCATAAAAATTTTGCTTTGTAAATAGGAAAAATAAAAAAATGGCGCCACAAACATGTGGCGCCATTTTGATATTAGTTTTTAAACTCAAACTCACCAAGAGTGGTAGTCTCAACGTAGTAGCTCTTCATTGCTCTGAGCTTAGCCATGTGGGGCTGAGCGATGTGTATCTGCTGAGCCTCCTTAGATGCCCAAGCCTCGATCAAGAGAAGCTCGTTGGGATCAGACTCCGAGAAATAGTAATCGTATCTGCCAAAGCCGTCCTCAGCCTTGATAGCATCAAGAATACCCTCATTCTTTACAGCCTCAACGAAAGCCTCGCGCTTGCCGTCAAAGCACTTAAAAACAACGTAAATGTTATACATATCAATTCTCCTTTTCCTTTATAACTTCTATAATTTTCTCGGCAATAGCCGTTCCGAGCACATAATAGCCTTCGGGGAGGTAGTGAACACCGTCAGGACATTTCTTTTCATTGTGTCCAAGCATTAGATCGTATGCATCGAAGAAATAAAGTTCGACGTCAAGCTCATTTTTCTTAATGATATCAAGAATATCCTCGCGAAGATTTGTGATGAATTTATTATTTTCGGTGAATTCGACACGAGATGTGACAGGAGTGTCGTATTCTCCCTCTTTGCCGTTTCCTTTTGTCCACGGGATAAATGAGCCTGTTATTATAGGCGTATCGGGGAGCATTTTAGAGAGGTCAACGAGTAGCTTTTCATAGTTTGATCTGCATTCCTCGCGGCTCTGGAGTCCCGAATGTCCTCCGTACTGCAGATAAACCGCCTTATAATTATAATCCTCCTGCGCGCAGACCATCTCGATCTCACGGAGGTAGAAGGGATGATTGATGCCCTTGCTGGTTATGTACGCGGAGGATGTAAGTCCGTCCTTTTTCAGTCTGTCGTATATGCAATGCTTTGATCCGTCAACGATAGAGTCACCGATAAGCAACACACGGGGAGTATCTGTCTCAGAATCCTCGCGCCATACACGCGTCCACTCTATGCGTTCGTTTTTGTAGCTGTTCATGATTAGCCTCCAAGATGTTTTTATAATTATACCACTAAATTTCCAAAAAGTAAAGAGATTATGCAATTTTTTACAAAATTAAGCAAACTTAACCAAAATTCATATTTAAAAGTGTAACAATCAGTCAATAATGAGATTATACTTTATTTACGGAGGAATTTATGGCTAAAATTATAATTGTAGGCGGCGGTGTATCGGGGTTGAGCGCGGGAATATATGCACAGCTCAGCGGACACACGGCAATAATATGTGAAAAGCATTCGCACGCGGGCGGAAATCTGACCGGATGGCAGAGACAGGGATATAGGATAGATAACTGCATACATTGGCTCACCGGCACAAATCCTGCGACCGGATCCTATAAAATGTGGTGCGAGCTCGGCGCCCTTGGCGACGGTGTGGAGGTGTATTACGGCGATACGTTGTACACGTGCTCCAGAGATTCTCAGAGTGTATCGTTATATCTTGACATTGAAGCGACTCGCGCCTCAATGTACGCGGTGTCACCCAAGGACGTAGAGGAGATAGACAGTTTTATAAGCGCGGTAAAGGCAATGATGGGGATCATGGGGCTTGGTGAAAACAAGGCGAAAAGCGTTTTTTCATCACCTCGCTTGCTGAAATATTATTTTTTGAGCACAGGCGAGCTTTCAATGGGCTTCAAGCATCCACTCCTCAGAGACTTTGTATGCGGAGTAATGGGTGATGATTTCAGCGCGATCGCATTGGTAACGGTGTTTGCCATTTTCTGCGGAAGAAACGGAGGAATACCGCAAGGTGGCTCGGTAAAGATGGCTGAAAGGATGGTAAACAGATTCACAAGCCTCGGAGGACAACTATTGACAAAAAGCGAGGTCGTCAAAATAGAGATGGACGGCAAGCGAGTAACTGCCGTTTTGCTTGCGGACGGTAGAAGGATAGAAGGGGATTACGTTGTTTTAACATCCGACCCCGCAACGACCTTTAAAAGCCTTTTGAATGTCAAAATGCCGAGCTCATTGCGAAAAAAATACAGAGACCCCGAAATGATGCGATTTTCAAGCATCCATTGCGCATTTTCGTGTGAGAGTGATAAGATTCCGTTTTCTGCCGATCATATTTTCGCGATAAAAAAGAGCGATAGGGAATTTGTTGGATCAAAATATCTCGTTCTGCGTGAATTTACCCACGAAAAAGACTTTGCCCCAAAAGGGAAATGCGTGATTCAGGCAATGGCATTCTGCGATGAGAAGAAGGCTCGCGAATACATCGCGCTCTCACGGGATAAGGAGGCATATGATGCAAAAAAACGAGATATATCAAAGGTATTTTTGCGCTTGATCGAGGAGAAATTTCCAACTCTTCGCGCTCAGCTTGACGTCATAGACGTGTGGACTCCCGCAACCTATAAGCGCTATACAAATTCGGAAATGGGCTCATATATGAGCTTTACTCTGCCTCCGAGCACACTGCCTTTAAAAATAGGGAGCAAAGTCAGAGGAACAGACAACCTGTTTTTGGCAACGCAATGGCAGCGCTCACCGGGAGGATTGCCTATCGCGGCAGAGTGTGGCAGAATGGCAATAAAGGAGATATCTGTTGCGGAGAAGAGAGAGGCGCAGACTATTGAGCATCAGCACCCGAAGCTTGCAGGACAATGAATGGGGCTAAATAATCAAAAAACGCGCGTCTTGTGTATGACAGCGCGCTTTTTTGCTCTAAAGCCCTTGACATCACAGGCAAAAATGATATAATTATAATGTATATATGTTTGCTTTAGTAAAGAAAGGAATGATAATATGGCTAACAAAAAAATAGGAACAAAATGCGTGCAGGGCGGCTATACCGCAGGTAATGGCGAGCCCCGTCAGGTACCGATAATACAGAGCACTACCTTTAAATATACCACCGGAGAGGCAATGGGCAAGCTCTTTGACCTTGAAGCAAGCGGATACTTTTATTCACGTCTTCAGAACCCTACCTGCGACACGGTAGCGGCAAAGATATGCGAGATGGAGGGCGGAAGCGCGGCAATGCTCACCTCGTCGGGAATGGCGGCAAACTTCCTCGCAACCTTTAATATTGCAAGCGCAGGAGACCACATCATTTCCTCCGCATCTATCTACGGTGGCACATATAACCTCTTTGCAGTAACATTTAAGAGAATGGGCATCGATGTTACGTTTATTGACGTAAATTGCTCCGACGAGGAGTTCGAGGCGGCATTCAGACCTAATACAAAGCTCGTATTCGGAGAGACCATCGCAAACCCCGCGCTCAATTTGCTTGACATCGAGAGATTTGCAAATATGGCTCATAAGCACGGCGTACCGCTTATAATTGACAACACCTTCCCGACACCCGTAAACTGCCGTCCTTTCGAGTGGGGCGCAGATATAGTTACTCACTCCACGACAAAGTATATGGACGGTCACGGAAGTGCAGTCGGCGGTGTTATAGTCGATTCGGGCAAATTCGATTGGATGGCACACGCGGATAAATATCCCGGACTTTGCACACCCGACGACAGCTATCACGGAATAACCTATGCCGAGAAGTTCGGACTTGGCGGAGCATTTATCACAAAGGCAACCGCACAGCTTATGCGCGACCTTGGTGTTACCCCCGCCCCCATGAGCGCATACCTTCTCAACCTCGGCCTTGAAAGCCTGCACGTCAGGATGAAGAGACATTGCGAAAACGGACTTGCGGTTGCAAAATATCTTGAGGCGAATGATAAGATCGCTTGGGTAAAATATCCTGCTCTTGAGTCTGATAAGGATCATGCTCTTGCTGAAAAGTATATGCCTAACGGCACCTGCGGCGTTGTAAGCTTTGGCGTCAAGGGTGGCAGAGAAGCCGCGGCTAAGTTTATGAACTCGCTTGAAATGATCGCAATCGAAACCCACGTTGCAGATGCGCGTTCCTGCTGCTTGCACCCTGCAACAACAACACACCGTCAGCTTTCCGATGCGGATCTCATCGCATCGGGCGTAGCACCCGATCTTGTCCGTCTTTCATGCGGAATTGAGGACGCGGAGGATCTTATAGCGGATATTCAGCAGGCACTTGATAAGATATAATTTGGGAGAATTGTAAATGCCTATAAAAATACCGAACGATCTGCCGGCGGTACAAACGCTTGCGGATGAGAATATATTTGTAATGACAGAGAGAAGAGCGATAACGCAGGACATTCGTCCTCTTAAAATATTGCTCCTCAACCTCATGCCAAAGAAGATAGAGACCGAAACGCAGATTTCGAGAATACTCGGAAACACGCCGCTTCAGATAGAGCTTACGCTCATCAGAACGACCTCTTATAAGTCAACCAACACAGCGCAGGAGCATCTTTTGGCATTCTATAAGACCTTTGCGGATGTAAGGGATCAGAAGTTTGACGGAATGATCATTACGGGCGCGCCCGTAGAGATGATGGCGTTTGAGGACGTTGATTATTGGGAAGAGCTCTGTGAGATAATGGAGTGGACAAAGACGAATGTTCACAGCACAATGCACATCTGCTGGGGCGCACAGGCAGGACTCTATTATCACTACGGAATACAGAAGCACATATTGCCCGAAAAGCTTTTCGGAGTATTTGCACATCAGGCGGATCATAAAAAGAGCATGCTGCTCCGCGGATTTGACGAGGAATTTTTCGTACCGCATTCTCGCCATACCACGGTTTACCGCGAGGATATAGAGAGCATACCGGAGCTTCGCGTTCTTGCATCGAGTGACGAGGCGGGAGTGCATATCGTATCAAGAAACGGCGGCAGACAGTTTTTTGTAATGGGACATTCGGAATACGATCCACTAACTCTCGATGCGGAGTACCGCAGAGACGTTGCGGCAGGACTCCCGATCAAGCCCCCCGCAAATTACTATAAAAATGACGATCCGAGCAATTCTCCCGTTGTACGTTGGAGAGCGCACGGAAGCCTGCTTTTCATCAACTGGCTCAATTATTTCGTCTACCAATCGACCCCGTACGATCTGAAAACTCTATAAAAAAACACGGCACTGCCTGCTCATTGTTGAGCGGACGGTGCCGTATTATTATTTGTTATTTGTCTTTTTGCGCCCTACGATCTCAAAGACCTCATCGTCATCGTAGTTTTTAGCCTTGACCTTGTAGAAATCCAGAACTGGAATAAGCGCAAGCGCCGCAAGACCCGCATTGAATCCGCCGTTGTAAAGCACAAATCCGCCGTGCATGCTTGCGGTGGAGGTGCATATTATCGCGCTGACAAGCCCGGCAACAACGCCGTACTTAAATCCGTAAACACCGGCAATGGGGCAAAGACCGGTTGCGAATGCAAGACCGTTGATATATGCCTGAGTCGAAAGAGTCCACGGGATCTCCGCGCCGGAGAAATGGCATATTAAGGCAACGAAAGCAAAGAGAATTGAATAACCGAGCGCAACGGGAGCAACGTTTTTGGGATGCTGTCCGTCTGCCGAGAATGTAAGAGCGGCAAATACTACGCCCGCAGTAGGTCCGGTAAATCCAACGCCATCGGGGAGCGAGGGGAAGATGTGTGGCAGGAAGAATATAAGATTGAGATATATGAGAATGCAGAAGCCGTAAACTCCGAAATTTATAAGACAGAGCGGCATACCGAATTTATCTGCAAAGTCAAGTCCGTGACCTGAGCATGAGGTGAGCCTTCTGTAATTGCGGAAGCTGTGACCGTTAAGGATAAATCCGAGCACGAGCGCGATAAGGAATATTACCGCAAAAAAGAGCATCATAAATACGTAGTAGGTTGCTCCGAATCCCTCGTGACTTATAACCGAGTCAAGGCCTGCCGAGTGAGGCTCAATGCCGAGCGTTTTGTAGAGAAAACAGTAAACGAATATTCCGAGAAGACCGATAGCAAGTCCCGCTTTATACATATTGAATCCGCGATTCATTTCTGATGTGCCGGGTATAAGGGCGGGGACCATAAATCCCGCGGCGATTCCGAAAATAATAGCAAGAAGCACTCCGAGTATGCTTACACCGTATACCGAGAAAGAACGGAACGGGGGATAGAAGAAGAGAAAATCACTTACAAACGGAGCAAGAGCGGTTGAGAACATTGCGATGTGGAGATTTTCTCCAAACTTCTTTTTCATAACAAAGCAGTAGACCGCAATACCGATGAATGGCGGCCACATATTTACGAAGTTTAATCCGTAAAAGCAATGCGCGATAACCAGCATAAAGGCCGCAAAGGTGGTGGAATTGGCGCGAGCTCGGCTGAAAAGAATTATGAGCGCGCAGGCAAGACCGCAAATACCTGCGTTGAACAGTGTGGACGCGAGACATCCGAGTGCAAAGTAGTCTGTTACAAGCTTTGAGGGACCTGTAATCAATGAGAGGAGATTATCACGGAATGCCTCGCCCGAGAGACCGGTTACGGATACCGCTATCGGAGTCGCAATAAAAAATGAAATTGTAAGAAGCGAAATAAATCCCTTAAAGGCAAGGCTGTTTGTTTTTAGCCTTTCTTTTGAGACCTTTAAGCTTATATCAGATGTTTCGGTAATTTGATTTTCCATATAAAGTCCTTAAAAAATAATTATAAATTATTTTACCACAATTTTTTTGAAAATGGAATAGGAAAATTAAAAAAACTGCTTTTTCAATACGAAAAAACAGCTTTTTTATTTTATATATCGTTTTTGCAAACGTCAGAGAGACTTTCACGCTTGACCGCAACGTAGTCCTTGCCGCCGGATATCATCACCACGGGAGGCTTTGGAAGTCTGTTGTAGTTGGATGACATTGCATAGTTGTAAGCTCCGGTCGTCAGAACAGCGATAATATCGCCTCGTGATATGTCTGCGGGGAGGGTAACGTTTTCTTGGATAAGGTCACCCGATTCACAGCATCTTCCGGCTATCGTGCACTTAAAGGTAGGCGCTGTCGATTCCATTCTGTTTGCAAGGCAGACAGTGTATGAGGACTTGTAGAGCGCGTAGCGCGGGTTGTCAGCCATACCGCCGTCAATCGAAACGTAGTTCTTGTATCCGGGAATGCGCTTTACAGTGCCGGCGGTGTAAACAGTCATACCGGCGTCAGCAACTATACTGCGTCCTGGCTCCATTCGGATAGCGGGGAGCGAAATGCCGAGCTTTTGAGCATAATCCTTGATATGGCTTGCTACCAAGCGGATGTTTGCGGCAATATCTATGGTAGGATCATTTTCGGTGTATCGAACGCCGTAACCGCCTCCAAGGTCAAGCTCGCGCGTGACAAATCCGTATTTTTTATTCAAAAGAGCAATGAAATCAAGCATGATCTCGCCGGCGCGAAGAAATACGTCGGAATCAAATACCTGGGAGCCTACGTGACAGTGGAATCCGCAAAGCTCGATTGAATCAAGCTCCAAGGCGTATTTTGCTATTTGCTCAGCCTGTCCCGTCTCGATCGCAGACCCAAATTTCGAGTCAACCTTTCCGGTCGCAACAGCCTCATATGTGTGAGGGTCAATGCCGGGAGTAAGACGGAGAAGTATCTTCTGCAAAACGTTTTTGCTGTGCGCAATGGCGTTGATCGAATCAAGCTCCTCAACGTTGTCAACCACGAAATATCCAACGCCTGCATCTATCGCGTAGTCAATATCGGCATCTGTCTTATTGTTGCTGTGGAAATAAGCCCTTGAAAGGGGAAAGCCAACGCTTTGAGCGGTGTAAAGCTCACCCGAAGAAACAAGGTCGGTTCCCATACCCTCGCTCATAATAATGCGGTACATCTGCTTGAATGATGCCGCCTTTGATGCGTAGAGCGGAATGGCATCCTCACCGAAAGCCTCCTTCATGGCATTGACGTATACTCGGCAATTCTCGCGTATTTTGTCCTCATCCATAAGGTAGAGGGGGGTGCCGTGCTTTTTTGCAAGCTCGCATACGTCAAGAGAGCCAAGGCAAAGATGACCGTTGCCATTAACCGATAAATTATCGCATATCATTTTCATTGTATCAACCGCCTATCATACTGTGCATATCATAAAGCCCCGCGCCCTGACCTATAAGAAAATCAGCGGCAACGATCGCGCCCTCGGCGAAAAGGGAACGGCTGTGAGCCTCATGCTTTAATGTGATAGTCTGGGTGTCAGTGCCAACGATGACCTCGTGCTCGCCCACGATATTGCCCATGCGTATTGCATGGATGCCGATCTCATCCTTCATTCTCTTAGCCTGACCCTGACGACCGAAGGAGAAGAAGGATCTTTCGCGGATCTTTTGTATCTCTCTTGCAAGCAGAAGTGCGGTTCCGCTCGGCGCGTCAAGCTTTCTGTTGTGATGCTTTTCAATTATTTCAATGTCAGCATCGGGGAATGTCTTTGCGGCGGTCTTTGCAAGCTCGCACAAAAGCGCAACTCCGAGCGACATGTTTGCGGAATGAAAGACAGGGATCGACTTTGCGGCCTCGCTTATAAGAGCAAGCTCGCTCTCGTCGTGTCCGGTAGTGCAAACAACGGTGGGAATATTGTTCTTTACCGCGTATTCGAGCAGAGCGGCCGTAGCGGTGTGATGTGAAAAGTCAATAATGCAGTCGGGGGTCTCCTTAACGTCAGAAAAGGAGGTGTAGACCGGGACACCCTCTATTTCGACGGCGTTAAGATCAACGCCTGCGCAGAGAGTTGCGCCACGGTAGCCCTCAAGAGCCATTTTTTTGACCTCGGCGCCCATTCTGCCGCCGATTCCGTTAATAAGTATCTTCATATCGGTAAAATCCTTTTAATTTAAATGAGGTTAAGCTCCTTCATAATGGCAGCCATCTTTTCTCTGTGGTCGTCCTCCATAGTGGTAAGAGGAGAGCGAAGCGAATTTTCGCAGAATCCCATTTCAGCCATAGCCGCCTTTACGGGAATAGGATTGACCTCGCAGAAGAGCGCGTTGATGAAGGGGATAAGATCGAGCTGAGCCTTGCGGCTTGCTTCAATGTTACCCTCAAGGAAATCGTGGCACATCTTGCTGGTTTCGCGGGGCATGGGATTTGAAAGAACAGATATAACACCCTTTCCTCCAAGAGAGAGAATGGGGAGGATCTGATCGTCGTTACCCGAATAAATATCCATCTTGTCGCCAACGAGGTGCGCAAGCTCTGCAACCTGAGAAAGGTTACCGGATGCCTCCTTGATTGCAACGATGTTGGGATGATCCGCAAGCCTTGCGGCGGTTGCGGGGAGAATGTTGCAGCCGGTACGGGAGGGAACGTTGTAGAGGATCACGGGAACGGTCGATGCGTCCGCAATAGCCGTAAACATCTCTATAAGACCCTTCTGAGTAGCCTTGTTGTAGTAAGGTGTAACAACGAGAACAGCATCTGCGCCTGCCTCGCATGCGTGTGAGGTAAGCTCGATAGCGTATGCGGTGTCGTTAGATCCGGTTCCCGCTATAACGGGAACTCTGCCCGCAACGGTGTCAACGCAGAATTTGATTGCGTCTCTGTGCTCCTCGTCGGTAAGGGTGGATGCCTCTCCCGTTGTTCCGCAAACGACAATGGCATCAATGCCCTCATCTATCTGCCAATTTATAAGCTTAGCAAAGCTTTCGTAGTCTATTTTGCCGTCCTTGAAGGGCGTGATAATGGCGGTAGCCGCGCCGGTGAATACAGTTTTTTTCATTTTAGAATTCCTCCGTATTATTGATCGTAAAATAAATAGAGCAGGGAACATAAAATGCTCTCTGCCACCCAAGTGATGCCCTTAAAGTAAAACAGCCGTGAAAACACGGCGCTTCTACTCTAAAACATTAAGTAGTAGATAGCACTCCGCGCGGAATATCCGCAACGACAGCAGAGCGGATATTATCCGTTATGCCAGAGCGGCTATTGCGCAAAAGCCCCCTTCGGCACCGAGTCCTTTCACCGCCGCAACGCCCGCGCAGGCTTATTCACGTCGGCTACTGATAGTCAGGTGCGCCTCTATCGTCTTTATGACAGTATAACACCTTTTTTTGCTTTTGTCAATAGATTTTACATATATTTTTATATACAAAGCCCCATTTTACCGTTTATTTCCGAGGAAAAATAAATACTTTTATTCAAATGCAACAATAGGTACTCCAAAAGGTAAAAAAAATTGATAAAATCGACTATTTTTCACAAAAGCTATTGACTTTAACGCTTTAGCGTGGTAAAATGTTAAAGTATTAAAGTGAGCAGGCAGATTTTGCTTGTTTCAAAAGACATTCTATGGAGGTATCGAGCATGAAACCCAAGATCACACCCGACGCACGCGCTCTTTTCGAGGCGGTGTTGAGCCTTGAGAATATAGAAGAGTGCGCGGCGTTTTTTGATGATGTGTGCACAATCAAGGAGATACAGGATCTCAGCCAAAGATATGCCGTTGCAAGATTGCTTGATAAGGGAGAAAAATATCAGAGCATAGAGGAGGCAACGGGGGCGAGCACAGCTACCATAAGCCGAGTAAATAAGTGCCTGACGTACGGAAGCGGCGGTTATCGCGCGGTACTGAAAAAAGCGAACGATAAGAAATAAAAGAGGCAAGAATATGAACAGCAGCATTGATATACAGGGCGGCGCGGAGAGAGTGAGCTTCATTCTGCGCGGCCTTTACGAAAAATACGGATATACACAGTTCAAAATGAGCAAATTCGAGGAGTATGATCTGTACGTCAGAAACAAGAGCTTTTTGCTCTCGGATCATATAATCACCTTTACGGATACAGACGGCAAGCTTATGGCACTGAAGCCCGACGTAACGCTCTCGATAGTAAAAAGCTCGGATGCAAAGCCCACGGGTGTCAGAAAGGTGTATTACAACGAAAACGTGTACCGAGTTCCTAAGGGGGGGCTTTCCTTTAAAGAAATAATGCAGACCGGACTTGAGTGTATAGGACAGATAGACAGCTATTCTATCTGCGAGGTGCTCACCCTTGCGGCAAAGAGCCTTGAGGCGATCTCCTCTGATTTTGTGCTTGACGTTTCCGATCTCGGAATAATCTCGTCTGTCGTCGATTCAATGGGACTTGACAGAGAGGCAAAGGAAAGGATCTTCACCGCAGTGGCTGAGAAGAACGTAGGAGCGATCGATATAGCCTGCCGTGAATACGGAGCAGACGGAGAAATACTCAAATCGCTCGTATCTATGAAGGGCGATGCTTCAGAGATGCTTGAGATATTGGAGGGCAGTGAATGCTTGGCTGATGCAGAGAATTTCGCATCGATAATCAGCGTGCTCAGAGCAAGATTCGGCGCGCGCGTGAGAATCGACTTCTCGGTGGTTGACGATATGCGCTATTATAACGGTATCGTTTTCAAGGGCTTTATAAAGGGTATTCCCTCAAGCGTGCTGTCGGGCGGAAGATATGACGGTCTTGTCACAAGAATGGGCAAGAGCGGCGGAGCTATCGGATTTGCGGTGTATCTTGACTTGGCAGACGAGCTTGTATGCGACGAAGAGGAATACGACGCAGATGTGTTCGTAATTTATTCGGACGAGACTCCGCTTGAGCTGATAGCCGAAAAGGTAGAGAGCCTTGTCAAGGAAGGCAAAAAGGTACAAAGCGGACATAATGTCCCGGCAGGACTTCGCTTTCGCGAGCTTTGCAAGCTGTAATTTTAGGAGATAGCAATGGAATTTTTAAATATAGCGCTTCCAAAGGGAAGACTTGGCGAAAAGGTGTACGCTATGTTTGAGGCGGCGGGCTTTGACTGCCCCTCAATAAAGGAGGACAACCGTAAGCTCACCTTTGAGAACGAGGAAAAGGGAATAAGATTTTTCTGGGTGAAGCCCTCCGACGTTGCGATATACGTTGAAAGAGGAGCGGCCGACATAGGCGTTGCGGGCAAGGACATTCTGCTTGAATATTCTCCCGATGTCTACGAGCTTTTAGATCTTGATATAGGAAAATGTAAGGTCGCAGTAGCGGCTCCCGGCGGCTTCAAGGACAACAATAAAAGAGCCTTGAAGGTGGCAACAAAGTTTGCGAACATCGCGAAAGCGCACTACACCGCAAAGGGAAGAGAGATAGATATAATCCATCTTAACGGCTCTATCGAGCTCGCCCCCATCCTCTCGCTCTCCGACGTTATCGTCGATATAGTCGAGACGGGCAGAACGCTCAAGGAAAACGGACTTGAGGTAATAGAGGACATCGTGCCTATCAGCGCAAGATTGGTAGCAAATAAGGCAAGCTCAAAGTTCAAGGGCGAGATGATTGAAAAGATCAAGGAAGGGCTCAGAAAACAAGTCAAGTAATCGGGGATAGAACAATGATAAAGATACTTAAATGCGGCGAGGTGTCAAACGATGAAATATTCGCGCGTACCGAGCCTGCGGTCAACGTAGAAGCAACCGTTGCCGAGATAATCAAAAACGTAAGAGAGAACAAAGACCGCGCTCTTTTTGAATACTGCGAAAAATTTGATAAGGCAAAGCTCACATCTCTCCTTGTAAGCGAGGAGGAGATAGAGGAGGCGTACGCGTCGGTCGAGCCGAGATTTATCGATATACTCACACGCGCGGCAGAGAATATCCGCGCATTCCACGAAAAGCAAAAGAGAGAGGGATTCAGAATAACCAAGGCAAACGGCGTTGTCATGGGACAGAAGATAACACCGGTCGATCGCGCGGGACTTTACGTTCCCGGAGGCACGGCGGCATATCCCTCCACGGTTCTTATGGACTCGATTCCCGCAAAGATAGCGGGATGCCGCGAGGTCGTTATGGTAACGCCTCCCAATAAAGAGGGCAAGGTAAACCCCGTAATACTCGCCGCCGCAAAAATTGCAGGAATAGATAAGATATTCAAGGTTGGAGGCGCGCAGGCTGTAGCCGCCTTGGCATACGGAACAGAGAGCGTGCCTAAGGTAGACAAGATAGTTGGCCCCGGAAACGCATTCGTCGCAGAGGCAAAAAAGCAGGTGTTCGGTGTCGTATCCATCGATATGATAGCGGGCCCCAGCGAGATATTGGTAGTGGCTGACGGTAAGAATGATCCCAAGCACATCGCCGCAGACCTTCTCTCTCAGGCAGAGCACGACAGAATGGCAAGCGCAGTGCTTGTCACAGACTCTGCGGCATTCGCGGAGAAGGTAAGCGCAGAGCTTGAACTTCAGATTCCCATGCTGCAAAGGGCAGACATCGCAAGAGAGTCGATAGACAGAAACGGTAAAATAATCGTAGCAGAGACACTTGACGCGGCAATAGAGATAGCCAACGAGATAGCTCCCGAGCATCTTGAACTTTGTGTGGACGATCCCTTTGAGTATCTCGACAAGATACGCCACGCAGGCTCAATTTTCATGGGTCGCAACTGCCCCGAGGCGCTCGGAGATTATTTTGCAGGACCCAACCATACTCTTCCCACAAGCGGCACGGCAAGGTTCTCAAGCCCCTTGTCGGTAGACGATTTCGTAAAGAAAACACAGTACACGTATTACACACGCGAAGCGCTTGCAGAGGTTGCCGAGGACGTAGCCTTCTTTGCAAACAAGGAGGGACTCGGAGCGCACGCAAGAAGCGCCACGGTAAGATTTGAAGACGATGAGTAAATTTTTAAGTTCAAAATATAACGCGCTGACACCGTACACTCCGGGCGAGCAGCCAAAGGAGAGAAAATACAATAAGCTCAATACAAACGAGTCTCCGTTTCCTCCGTCGCAAAAGGCGATAGAGAAGGCGGCAGAGGCGGCAAAAAGTCTTGAGCTTTACTCGGATCCCGAGGCAAAAAAGCTAACAGAGGCAATAGCCGCGACCTGCGGAGTAACGCCTGATTGCGTTCTTGCGACAAACGGCTCGGACGAGATATTGAATTTTGCGTTCATGGCGTTTTGCGACAAGGAGCATCCCGCAATTTTCCCTGATATAACCTACGGATTTTACAGCGTTTTTGCAGATCTCAACGGCGTACCTTATGAAGAGATACCTCTGCGCGAGGATTTTTCAATAAACGTTGATGATTATGTCGGCGCAAGTAAAACAATATTTATAGCCAACCCAAATGCGCCCACGGGAATAGCGCTTTCCCTTGACGAAATAGAGAGAATAGTTGCCTCCAATCCCGAAAACGTAGTCGTAATTGATGAAGCCTACGTTGATTTCGGCGGCGAGAGTGCGATACCTCTCACAAAAAAATACGACAATCTGCTTGTAACGCAGACCTTTTCGAAGTCTCGCTCAATGGCAGGAGCAAGACTCGGCTTTGGTGTAGGATGCCCCGCGCTTATAGCCGACCTCAATACGATAAAGTATTCAACAAACCCATATAACGTCAACTCAATGACGATGGCGGCAGGACTCGGAGTTCTTTCCGATCCGGAATACACCGCAAAAAATTGCAGAACGGTAATCGAAAACCGCGAGTGGACGGTGGAAAGGCTCAAGGAGCTCGGCTTTACTATGACCGACTCAAGAGCAAACTTCATCTTCGCCAAGCATAGTGCAATAGACGGCGGCGAGCTTTACACAAAGCTTCGCGAGAGAGGAATACTCGTCCGTCACTTTACAAAGCCGAGGATTTCGCAGTATAACCGCATAACGGTAGGCTCACGCGCACAGATGGAGGAGCTTGTCTCTGCGATCAAAACCATTTTGGAGGAAAAGAAATGAGAAGCACCGAGATACAAAGAAAGACCGCCGAAACGGATATAAAGCTCTCCTTGAATCTTGACGGAAAGGGAGCAAGCGTAATCGATACGGGATGCGGATTTTTAGATCACATGTTAACACTTTTCGCCGCTCACGGAAGATTCGATCTTTTCGTAAGATGCGCGGGAGATATGGAGGTCGATGCGCATCACACCGCGGAGGACATAGGAATATGCCTGGGTCAAGCGTTTACGCAGTGCTTGGGAGACAAAAAGGGAATAGAGAGATACGGATATATGATCCTTCCTATGGATGAAGCTCTCATTCTTTCCGCTGTTGACCTTTCGGGCAGAGCCTATCTTGGATACGGACTTGAGATCCCCGCATATAAGGTCGGTGATTTTGACACCGAGCTTGTCGAGGAATTTTGGTTTGCATTTGTCCGCGAGGCAAAATGCTCGCTTCACATAAAGCAGCTTGACGGCAGAAATTCCCACCACATCATCGAGGGTGCATTCAAATCGGTTGCAAGATCGCTGAAGACCGCGGTTTCTATCGACGAAAAGAGAGCCGACGAGATACCCAGCACGAAGGGAGTACTCTGATGGTAGCGATAATCGATTACGGAGTAGGCAATCTCTTTTCACTGGGAAGCTCGTTTGCCTCAATAGGCGAAAAAGCAATCGTTACCTCGGATGCTGAGACTATAAAAAAAGCAGACAGACTCATCCTTCCGGGAGTTGGCGCATTTGGCGATGCGGCGAAAAAGCTCCGCGACAGCGGACTTGATAAGGTGCTGCTTGAAGAGGTGGCAAAGGGCAAGCCCCTTATGGGCATCTGCCTTGGAATGCAGCTTTTGTTTGAAAGAAGCTTTGAGTACGGAGAGCACGAGGGACTCGGGCTTGTCAAGGGCGAAATCTGTCCTATTTCAAGCGTTATTCCAAGTGGGCTCCCGATTCCGCAGATAGGCTGGAATGCCTTGCGCATAAAGGGTGAAAAGCACCCGATATTCAAGTATGTAAACGACGGAGATCACGTTTATTTCGTTCATTCATACTACGGAGCAAAATGCGACGAGAGCGTTATCGCCGATACCGAATACGGCGCATATCTCACCGCCGCAGTTGCAAATAAAAACGTATGCGGATGCCAGTTTCATCCCGAAAAGAGTGGCAAGGTAGGCTTGTCGATCCTCAAAGCATTTTGCGAATTATAAGTTTTAAAGGATATTTTAGTTATGTTGATCTTTCCTGCAATCGACCTGTATGGCGGCAAGGCAGTGCGCCTTTATAAAGGCGATTATAAACAAATGACGGTGTATAGCGATGACCCCGTGTCGGTCGCCCGCGATTTTGAGTCAAAGGGCGCCTCTTGGGTCCACCTCGTTGATCTTGAGGGCGCAAAAAACGGCACAACACCGAATATAGATACAGTCAGTGCAATAGCCCAAAAGACCTCGCTTAATTGCGAGATTGGCGGCGGAATACGCAATATGGAGACCGTAGAAAAGTATTTCAATGCGGGCGTTTCCCGTGTGATACTCGGAACGGCGGCGGTCACCGATGAGGCGTTTCTCAGAGCGGCTGTGTCAAAATACGGCGAAAAAATCGCCGTAGGAGTCGATATAAAGGACTCTATGGTCGCAATCAAGGGCTGGATAGAGAAAAGCGAGTACGATGCCTTCGATTTTTGCAAAAAAATGCAAAAGATAGGTGTCAAGACCATAATTTGCACCGACATATCAAAGGACGGCGCGATGAAGGGCGCAAACCATGCGCTCTACCGTGAGCTTTCCGAAAAATTCGAAATGCAGATAGTCGCATCGGGCGGCGTATCGTCAATGGATGACGTAGAGAAGCTCGCCGCGCTTGATATATACGGCGCGATAATCGGAAAGGCCTACTACACAGGCACAATAGATCTGAAAGAAGCAATAGAAAAAGCATAGGAGTCAATATGATAACAAAAAGAATAATCCCCTGCCTTGACGTAAGAGACGGCAGGGTAGTAAAGGGAGTAAATTTCAGAGGACTGAGCGACGTTTCCTCGCCGGTATCTCTTGCAAAATATTATAGTGAAAACGGTGCTGATGAGCTTGTCTTTTACGATATAACCGCATCAGCCGAGGGCAGACAGCTCTTCACCGACATACTGACCGAGGTCGCAAGCACCATATTCATTCCGCTGACGGTCGGAGGCGGAATCAATACGCTTGAAGACTTTGACAGAGTATTAAAGTGCGGAGCGGATAAGGTAAGCGTCAATTCGGGCGCTATCAGAAATCCGAGCCTTATTGACGAGGCGGCAAAGAGATACGGCGACCAGTGCGTGGTTATCTCGGCTGATGTTAAGAGAGTAGATAAGACCTTCCGTGTCTTTGCCAAGGGTGGCAGAGAAAATACGGGTAAAGAGGCAATCTCCTGGATCAAGGAGTGTGTAGAGCGCGGAGCAGGCGAGGTAGTGCTCAACTCAATCGATACCGACGGAGTAAAGGCAGGCTTTGACCTTGAAATGCTGCAGGAGGTCTGCGATGCGGTAAACGTTCCGGTAATCGCATCGGGTGGCGCTGGATGTATCGACGATTTCACAACGCTCTTTAAAAAGATACCCGGCGTGTCAGCAGGACTCGCCGCATCGATCTTCCACTTTGGAGAGGTCGAGATAAAGGATCTTAAGCGCGAGCTTGCCAATAACGGAATTTCCGTAAGACTGTAATGGAGGAGAGTAAAATGTTAGATATCAACAGCCTTAAATTTGACGAAAAGGGACTCATTCCCGCAGTAGTTATCGATAACAAAACAAAAAAGCTCCTCACGCTCGCATATATGAGCCGTGAGAGCCTTGAAATTTCAATGGAAAAGGGACTTACCTGCTTTTATAGCCGTTCCCGTCAGGAGCTTTGGCTTAAGGGCGAGACGAGCGGAAATTATCAGCACGTAGTCAGCATAACAGCAGATTGTGACGGAGACGCGCTCGAGGTAATAGTCGAGCCGGACGGACCCGCATGCCATAAGGGAACGTTCTCCTGCTTTAACGATAAGGTGTGGAAAAATCCCGAGCTTACCGAGAGCCAATTCTCACTTGATGCGCTCATGACACTTATCGAGGGCAGAAAGACAGAGAAGAAGGAAGGCTCCTATACAACATACCTCTTTGAAAAGGGAATTGATAAGATTCTCAAAAAGGTCGGCGAGGAGTGTACCGAGGTAATAATCGCGGGTAAGGCAGACGACAAGGCAGAGACGGTCTATGAGATTTCAGACCTCGTTTACCACGTCATAGTGCTTATGGTGCAGATGGGAATATCGATCGACGATATCAAGCGCGAGCTTGCATCCCGCCACGTAATCGACCATAAGGTCAAGCAGGAAAAAATGACGAAGTAATTGATGAAAAAAGGAGAGCTGAAAAATAGCTCTCCTTTTAATTTGATTATAGTTAAATTGCAATTTAGCGGGGGGCGAACGCAAGCCTTCCCCCTTGGGGGAAGGTGGCGGCGTAGCCGACGGATGAGGGGTGAAAC